>NZ_JBVHLU010000003.1:0-216622 GCF_055558835.1 Embleya sp. NPDC025285 | reverse complement strand
CTGGGCAGCCGACTCGACCACGTCCCCCGCGAATTGTCCGGCGGCGAACGCCAACGCGTCGCCATCGCCCGCGCACTGGTCGCCCGCCCCGCACTCGTCCTCGCCGACGAACCCACCGGCGCACTCGACTCACGCTCCGGGACGACGGTGATGCGGCTGCTGCACGAACTCCACGCGGACGGCACCACCATCGTGGTGATCACCCACGACCCCGGGATCGCCCGGTCGTTGCCGCGCCGGGTGGAGATCCTGGACGGCCGCATCCACGCCGACAGCGGTGTCCCCGGCGAACTGCCGGCGGGGGTGCCCGGATGACGCTGTCGGCTCACGACACCGCCCCCCGGCCGACGCCGGTGCCGTTGCCGGGGACGGCCCGGCTCGGGCCCGTCGACGTGGTGCGCGTCGGCCTGCTCGGCGTACGCGGCCGGCCGATGCGCGCGATCCTGTCCGGCCTGGGCATCGCCATCGGGATCGCCGCGATGGTCGCCGTCCTGGGCATCGGCACCGCCAGCCAGGCCCGACTCATGGACCAGATCCGAAGCCTGGGCACGAACATGCTCTCGGTCGGACCCGGCGACTCCATGTTCGGCGGCAAGGTGAAACTGCCCGAGGACGCGGTCGACATGGTGCGCCGGATCGGCCCGGTGACCTCCGCGAGCGCCACGGCCCAGTTGGACGCTCGCAGCGTCCGACGCACCGACCGGATCGACCCGCGCGAGACCAAGGGCATCACCGTCGCCGCGACCCGCGAGGACCTCCTCGGCACGATCGGCGGACGGGTCGGCAAGGGGCAGTGGTTCAACGCCGCCACCTCCCGCTACCCCACCGTCGTGCTGGGCTCGCGGGCGGCCGAGTTGCTCGGCGTCGACGGGCCCGACCGGCAGGTGTGGATCGGCCACCGATGGTTCACCGTCATCGGCATCCTGGACCCCATACCCCTGGCACCGGAGGTGGACCGCACCGCGCTGGTCGGCTGGCAGGCCGCCCGCGACCTCCTCGACTTCGACGGACACCCCACCCGCATCTACGAACGCTCCACCGAGGACGCCGTCAACGACGTACGCAACGTCCTCGCCGCAACCGTCAACCCGGCCGACCCCGCCGGAGTCAAGGTCAGCCGCCCCTCCGACGCGTTGGAGGCGCAGCTCGCCGCCAAGAACACCTTCACCGGGTTGTTCGTCGGCCTGGGAGCGGTCGCGCTCCTGGTGGGCGGGGTCGGGGTGGCCAACACGATGGTCATCTCCGTCCTCGAACGCCGCCAGGAGATCGGACTGCGCCGAGCCCTGGGTGCCGGACGCGGCCAGATCCGGCTGCAGTTCCTGACCGAGGCGGTGACGCTGTCCGGCCTGGGCGGCGTGGCGGGCGTACTGCTCGGGTTGATCGTCACGAGCGGGTACGCCCACGCACAGGGATGGCCGCTGGTACTGCCGTGGCCGGCCATCCTGGGCGGCGTCGCCGCATCGGTGGCGATCGGCGCACTCGCCGGCCTGTACCCGGCCGGCCGCGCGGCACGACTGCCACCCACCGAGGCACTGAGCTCGGGCTGAGGACGGGCTGAGGGCGGGACGCGAGCGTGGGGGCGCGGGGCGCGGGCTCCGAGCGTCACGTGCCGAAGGTGCGTTGCGGATGGGCCGGTTCGGGCCCGAGCCGGGTTGCACCGGATCGGGTCGGGACCGGCCCGATCCGATCCGGGCCGGTCCGGACCGCCCGGCGTCGGCTCGACTCTCGCCATTACGGAACCTGGGCAAAACCTGGGCACCAGCTGGGCAAGACTTGACCGCGTTCGCCGCTCGACGACCCGGAGTACGCGTCCAGCGCCCGACCACTCCACGCGATGTTCGAAGCCGCCCGACCCACGGATCTCACCATCCGCAATCAGGCGGATTCGTTACGTTACGGGCGTGGATCTCCTACGCCGCACGCCCGTTCCGCCGACCGACCGTCGAACCAACCGTGGAGCGAGCGGTTGTCGGCGCACCGGATCGCATCCGGCGCGCCACGCATCGGTGCAGGTCGGCAGGGGGTGGGGAGAGATTTCATACGACCAGATGATGACCTCGGCATGGTGAAGTCATCGATTCGGTTGACGATGGCCGGCGCCGGCAGTCGGTAATCTTTGGTGTGGAAAGCGGTTCACCACCTACCGCATCGCCCGGCCGACCGGAATCTGTCGCAACCGCGGAGCGTCCGCCCAGCGTCAACCCTCCGACCGGTGTGTGTCGTGTCCTCGTCCTGCGATGGCGCTGCTGAGGGCAGGGCGTGGTGAATGCCACAACGCCACCGGCCCGGGTCTGTGGCTGTCGGACTCGACGAGTCGTTGGGGGTTGGTCAGCAGTGTTGCGCGTTCTCGACGATCGCCGGGACGACGGCGACGACTGCGCCGGCGGGTCCACCTCGGCGGGGACGCTCACCCGAGCGCGGGTGCCCGACAGCGCCGAGTCGATGGTCCAGGACACCGTACGGAAGCCGGTCGGCGAAGGTTCGTCCGCCGCCCCGCGCGGGCGGCGCGACCGGTTGTGGTCCGCGCCCTTGCAACTGCTTCTCTTCCTGTGGCGGACCCTGTGCGGTGAGTGGCGGGGGATCGTCGCCGATCCGGTCCGGCAACTGTGGCGCACCCGCGGCAAGGGGCTCACGCTCGCGGTGGTGGCCAGCTCCGCGGTGATCTTCTTCCACGCGATCGGGCAGACCCCCACCGGCAAGACCGCGGTGCGCCTCCTCGGTGGTGTGAGTGCCGACCTGCCGCTGTGGCTGGCCCTGTTGCGGACGCCGGTCTCGCTGTTCGTGCCCGCGTTGAACCTGCCGGTCTGGGCGGGCATCACGCAGTTGTTCCTCGCCTTCGCGATCGCCCAGCTCTCGCTCGGGGCGGGCCGCACGCTGATGGTCGCCTACGTGACCACGCTCGCGGGCACGATGGGTGCCCGGATCATGATCGCGATCGGCCCGGACCACGCGATCGGGCTGCCCTCGTCGGCCGCGCACGTGCTGGACACCGGTCCGTCGGCGGCCGTGGTGGGCCTGTTCACGTACCTCTCGATCATCCACCGCGCGCCCATACTCTTCACCATCACCGGCGGGTCGATGGTCCTGGAGTCGATCATCCTGCCCAACCTGGCCGGCCGGGAACATCTGATCGCGGTGGGCGCGGCGATCGTCCTGGGTCTGCTCGCGGGGCGTACGCGCCCGCGTTGGTTGGCCTGGACGGACGGCCCTCGGGCGCGGATGGCCGCACTGAGCTCGGGCCCTCGGGCGCGGGCGCGGGTGTTGTGGGCGATGCCGGGCACGTGGGTTCGCGGGATGTTGCCTTCGGGGCGGTCGGGGCGGTCGGGGCGAAGGGCCGAGTCCGGCGCGGAAGTCGTTCCCGAGCGGACACGCGAGAACGCCTGATTCGGCCGGCTGGTCACCCCGCCCGTTCGACCCGTCGTGGTCGGTGCGGAGATCGGGGTTTCAAGGCATGGGCATGGCCTGCTCCGGCCCTCGGCGTTTTGTGGTTCGGGAGGAGAGTGGTCCAGACCAATATTGCGTCTCGTTCGGCGTGGTGGATACCTTCGGTCCACCGCGCCGTGCCCTGTTTCGGCGTGGGTCGAGGCACGTCGGGATCACCTCGTGCTCCGCTTCGTCGCAGCCGGAGGTACCGCCGTCATGACCGTTTCCCTCGTGCCCGGGTCGGTGATGGCCGGTGAGATCGCGGCCCAGCCCGAAGGGTTGGCTCGGATCCTGACCGAGGGGCTCGGGGCGATCCGCGCCGTCGCCGAGGAGATCCGGGCGCGCGATCCGAGGTTCGTGCTGTTCACCGGGCGAGGGACCTCCGACAACGCGGGGCTGTACGCGCGTTACCTCACCGAGGTGCTGCTCGGCCTGCCGGCGGGCCTGACCTCGATGTCCACCACGACCGCCTACCGTGCACGGCAACGTCTGGCCGGCTGCCTGGTGGTGACGGTGAGTCAGTCCGGCGGCTCCCCGGACCTGATCGCCTCCGCCCGGCAGGCCCGCGCGGACGGCGCGCTCACGCTCGCGGTGACCAACAACGCCGATTCGGTGCTCGCCCGCGAGTCCGACCTGCATCTGGACGTGCTCGCCGGCCCGGAACTCGCGCTGCCCGCGACCAAGACCTACACCGCCGAGCTGCTCACCCTGTTTCTGCTGGTGGACCACCTTCGCGGTGGCACCGGCGAGGCGGCGCGGACGCTGCCCGAGGCGGCCCGCGTGATCCTGGAGCGGCAGGGCGAGATCGAGGGACCTGCCGAGCGGTACCGGTTCGCGGACCGGCTCGTGGTCACCGCGCGCGGCTACGGGTACCCGACCGCGCGTGAGGCGGCGCTCAAGATCATGGAGACCAGCTACATCGGTGCGCAGGCGTTCTCCGGCGCGGACCTGATGCACGGCCCGCTCGCGATCGTCGACCGGGCCTGGCCGGTGCTCGCGGTGGCACCGGACGGCGCGGGCGGGACCGCGCTGCGGCCGGTGCTGGACCGGCTGCGCGAACGCGGCGCGGATCTGTACGTGATCGGGTCCGCCGAAGCGGTGGCCGAGTACGGTCGGGGCTTCGTGTTGCCGACCGGGGTCGCCGAGGAGGTGTCGCCGATCCTGGAGATCCTGCCGCTGCAACTGCTCGCGCGCGAGGTCGCGTTGGGACGCGGCTGCGACCCGGACGCGCCTCGGGCACTGGCGAAGGTCACCGAGACGCGGTAGTCGACCGGGGCGCGGGAGTTGACCGAGGCGCGGTAGTCGACCGAGGCACCTGCGGCGGCAACCGCCGAGCCCGCCGGTGGCGCCGTCAGGCCGTGCGGTCCAGGTCGGTGGCGGCCTCGCGGGCGTCCAGGAGTTCGTCCCAGTTCGCCGCCGCCCACTCGCACGCGGCGGCCATCGGGACCAGCATGCTGCGGCCCAGCGGAGTGAGGGCGTAGGTGACCCGGCGGACCGGGGCGTCGTGGGCGGTGCGGCTGATCAGCCCGTCGCGTTCGAGCGTGCGCAACGATTGGGTGAGCACCTTCGCGGTGACGCCGCGCATGGGCACGCGCAGTTCGGAGAAGCGTCGCGGACCGCCCTCCAGACAGCGGATGATCATCGCCGCCCATTTGTCGCCGAACCGGATCGGGGACAGGTTCGACGGGCAGACGGGGTCGAACATGTCCGCGGACAGGGGTTCCGTGGTCGCCTCGCTCATGGGCCCAGCGTAGTTGGTATCCGGGAGGTAACCAGGGTCCTGGGTAGCGTTCGCGGCGGTGGTCGAGACAAGGCATCGACCCGGACGAGCGGGGTGGCATCCATGAGCGACATCATCGTTTTCGGCGCGGGCGGTCGGACCGGACGGACGGCCGTCGCGGAGGCGTTGCGCCGGGGGCACCGGGTCACCGCCGTGGTGCGCGATCCGGCGAAGTACCCGGATTTGGCCGACTCGGACGTACGTGTGGTCGCGGGCGACGTGACCGACGCGGACGCGGTGGCCGAACTCGCGGCGGGCCACGACGCGGCGGTCGCGGCGGTGTACGACCCGGCGGCGCCGGTGGGTGACTTCTTCGGGCGGGCGGTGCGGGCGCTGCTGGACGGGCTGACCCGGGCGGGTGTGGGGCGATTGGTGTGGGTGGGCCTGGCCTCGGTGTTGCCGACCGAGTCCGGCGAGTTGCTGATGGATACGCCGGGATATCCGCAGGAGTACCGGGCGTTCTTCCTCGCGCACGCCGAGGGCAACGCGGCGCTGAGCGCGTCGCAGGCCGGGCCGGAGTGGGTCGTGCTGAGCCCGGCGGGCGACTTCGACCACCAGGGCGTGCGTACCGGTCACCATCGTGTCGCGCCCGCCGACGCGGAAAGCCGGGTGTCCTACCCGGACTTCGCGATCGCGCTGCTGGACGAGATCGACACGCCGAAGCTGCGCGGGGTGCACGTCGGGATCGAGGACGGGCGATGACCGGGTCGGTCGTGGACAGCCCCGATCCGTGGGTGGCGGAGCACATCCGGCGCTTCGTGGAGAGCGACGGGCAGGCCCGGGAAGGGATCGACGACCTCCTGTTGACCACGCGCGGGCGCCGGTCGGGGCTGCTGCGGCGGACCGCGTTGGTGTACGCGCGCGACGGTGATCGATGGATCGTGGCGGGTTCGAACCGGGGCGGCGAGCGGCATCCGGCGTGGTACCTGAACCTGGTCGCCGATCCGGCCGTGACGATCAGGATCGGGGCGACGGACGTGCCGGCCCACGCGCGCACCGCGACGGCAGCGGAGAAGCCGAGGTTGTGGGGGCTGATGGTGGCGGCGATGCCGTCGTACCAGGCGTATCAGAAGGGCACGACCAGGGACATCCCGGTGGTGATCATCGAGCGGGCGGCGACGATCGCAGGCATCGGATGAGAGTGAGGGTGAGGGTGCGGGTCTGCCGGGTTCCCTCGGGCCGGCCCTACGCTCTCGCGGAGCCGGTGTGTTCGACCGCGAACAGGCGGTGCTCCACTCGGTCGAGGGCCACCCGTACGGCGCCGAGCGCGACGCCGTCGGCGCCCAGGGCGGACAGTTCGACGCGTGGCATGCGCAGGCACAGCCGGCGCAGTTCGCTGGTCAGCGGCGGAACGGCGTCGGCGAGGCCCGCCGCCCAGCCGCCGATCACGACGATCTCCGGATCGAGCGCCAGCACGAGCGCGGTGACGTCGTGGATCAGGCGCTGGACGAACCGGTCCACCGCCTCGGTCGCGGTCGGGTCGCCTGCGGCCGCGTGCCGGAACACCTCGCCGACGGCCGCCTCGTCCAGCGGCGGCAGCGGTGTGCCGGTAGTGGACAGCAGGTTCTCCGGGGTGACCTGCCGGCCGAGCAGGTGCAGCGCGCCGATCTCGCCGGCGGCGCCGCCGAAGCCGCGGTGCAGGCGGCCGTTGATGAACGAGCCGGCGCCCGGGCTGAGGCCGGCCATCACGTAGACGATGTCGTCGGAGCCGACCGCGACGCCCTTCCAACGCTCGCCGATCGCGGCCAGGTTGGCGTCGTTCTCGACCTGGACCGGACAACTGAACGAGCGGCCGAGTCGGCCGGCGAGGTCCAGGCCGGTCCAGCCCGGCATCGCCGAGGACAGCGTGACCACACCCTCGGTGTCCACGATCCCGGGCGTGCCGATGCCCACGCCCCACAACGAACCGCGCGAGATCTGGGCCCGACGCAGGGTCTCGGTGATCAGGCCGCGGACTCGCTCCAGGCGATCCTCGGCCTCGCAGTCCTCCTCGACGGTGCGCGCGGCACGGCCGACGATCGTGCCCCCGAGGTCGGCGAGCACGACCCGGATGTGGTGCACGCCGACGTCGACGCCGAGCAGGTGGCCGGCCTCGGCGTGGAAGCGGAAGCGTCGGGCCGGCCGGCCGCGGGGGCGGCTGCCGTCCTCGCTCTCGGCGGTGGTGGTCTCCACGACCAGGCCCTCGGCGAGCAGTCCGTCCACGACACCCTCGACGGTGGGGCGGGACAGCCCGGTGGCCTCCATCAGCGCGGTCACCGTCAGCACCTCGCCACCGCGCAGCGCGCGCAGGGTCGCGGCGGAGTTGATCCGTCGGACCACGGAGGAGTCCCCGCCGGTCACCTGTGCCACAGCTCTTGTCCTCTCATCGCGCCGTCGCGCGGTGCGTTCGTCCGGGCGTCCGCGCCCGTCGTGCACGTCGTCGCTCAGGCGCGGATGGTACCCAGATTTCCCGTCGGATCAGGACGCGGGCCGCAACGCGGTCGGCCCGGCCTCGGCGAACGCGAGCCGGCAGGTGTCCGCACGATACGTGGCCACGGTGACCGCGGCGGTCCGGCCGAGCGCGGTGTACGTCGTCGTCACGACCAGCACGGCCGTACCCGGCGGACGCTCCAGGTAACGGGCTTCCTCGGCCTCGGCCACGCCCAGTTCGACCGCGCGGTGCCGGCCCTCCAGGCGGTGGCCGCGCAGTTGACGAAGCATCAGCGAGGCGCGCTCGAAGCCCGGGACGCGGGTGGACAGCGACGGGACGACGGCGCGCGAGACGTACAGGCACTCCAGGCCGACCACTTGGCGCATGGAGAACTGGCGACGGCGCAGTCGGTGCACCAGGGCCGAGGGACGGCCTTTGAGGGTGTCCGCGAACTCGTCGGTCACCGGCACGGTGGCGCAGTCGATCACCTCGCGGTCGCGCAGGTCCACGCCCGGCCAGCCCTCGCCGTCGGCGCTGAGCGAGACGTCCACGCGCGGGCCGGCGACGGTGGTGCCGGCGCCGCGCTTGCGGACCAGGCGGCCTTCGAGTTCGAGCTGCTCCAGCGCGTGCCGAAGGGTGGCGCGGGCGACGCCGAAACGGGCCGCGAGTTCGCGCTCGTTGGGCAGGATGTCGCCGGAGTTGAAGTCCTCGTCGATCGCCTTGAGCAAGGACGTGCGCAGTTGCCAATACTTGGGTTCACCGAAGACCGCTTCGTCCGGCAATGTCGCCATGCTGCTCACGGACGCCCCCTCGGCTGGCCGACGCCTGCGCGGCGCGGACTTATTGCATGCTCGGTTTAGTAAAGACGGTTGAATATAACCGCGTCGGACCACGAAAGGTCCAGACCAAGTCGGTCGAACTTCCCGGTGACCTGGCTCACACCGATCCGCTCGGTGCGGTGTCTCCTACGCTGACCTGCGCGAACGGTTCACCACCCGATCCGGGGCACACGTCGCGAGAAGAATCCGGTGCGACTCCGGAACTGTGCGGGGGAGTTCCGATGACGCGCTCGTTCCACGCCACCCGCGCATCCCGGGCCGCGTGGGACGTGCGGGCCGCGTGGTGGGCGGTCGGCGACCCGGTTCGGCAAGGCCGGGGAGGGAGCGGACTTTCGACGAGGGGCTCACGCTCGGAGCCTGCCCGACCGCGAAGACGACCCGACGAAAAGACGTCCCCATCCGCGAAACGCCCGGACGAACATCGAACGTCGGATCGGAGGGACAACCGATGTCGGCGCGGGCCGGGGAGCGTCGTCCGTCACGGCGTGTCGGTGCGGGGTGGGCCCGGTGGGGTCGCGAGGGGGTGGGGACAGGAGGGCGGGGTGGGGGTGGAGGCGATGCGCATGCGGCGCATCAGGTCGGCGATGAGGCGGGCGGGGTCGGTGTTGTGCCAGGTGGTGCCCGGGTGGGTGGCCTGGAGATGGGACAGGGCCCGGGTGCCCAGGCCGGTGTCACGGAAGGGCTCGCGCACGCGCACCTCGGTGATCACGCCCAGCGCGCACAGCGGGCAGACCCGGTAGGTGACGCAGCCGACGATCCGCCGCAGGTGCACCAGGAGCAGGCACGCGCCGCCGTCGTGCGCGGGATCGGCGGAGTGCACCAGATCCACCTCGCGGTAGGCGAGCAGTCGTCGGCGCAGGCGGCCCTTGCGGCGCCGGGTTCGGCGGTGGCGCCCGGTCGGTCGGGTGGTCGCGGACGCCTTCGCCGGCGTGGGCGGGCGGGGGCTCGGAGCGGGGATGTCGATTCCCGACATGGCGTCGATTGTTGACATGCCGGGACGCCTGCCCGCATTGCCCGGAGTGATACCCAACCGTCCGGGTGACGCGTCTGGTCCCGAGTGATGCCGCCGGGCGCCCGGAGTGATGCCGCCGGGTGCCGTCGGCGCGTCGCGGTCGACCGCGAGTGCACCTCGGAGTTCGGCGAAATTGGTCCAGTCCAATGTATTGACGGCCCGGAATTGACGGCCCGGAACCGGAGGGCACCCTCGGCGATCTACGTCGCGAACAACACCGTTTCGCACAAGGGACTTTCGTGGAAGACGAAGTGGTGGACGCAGGGCGAGGAGCCGGGTGCGACCGGCCAGTGGGGTGTGTGGCAGGACCTGGGCACGGGTTGACCGGAGCACCGGTGTCCGGAGTACCCGATCGTCGGCGCGGGTCGACCCGGCCGCCGAGATGCCGGCGCCGCCGGGCGTGACGACGCCGTGGTGGGCGCGAGACGGACCGGAGTCGCCGATGCGGCGAACTCCGGTCCGTCGGCGTATGCCGAGGTCGGTCCCCGCGGGGTGGCAGCGACGTGGCCATCGCGACGGTGGGTCGTGCCGACGCGGTCTCAGCCGGTCGGCAGGTCGAGCAGGTCGAGTCGGTACTCGGTGGACCGGTGGGTGGGGCGGTAGCCGAGGGCGTCGTTGATCCCGAGCATCGCGCGGTTCTCGGCGGCGGTGTCGGTGCACAGACCGGCCAGATCCGGGTGCCGGTCCCGGGCTCGGAGGATCGCCTCGGCCTTCATCCGGCGACCGAGACCGTGCCCGCGGTGCTCGGGCAACACGCCGGTGCTGTAGTGCTGCCCGTCGCCCTTGCCGTCGCCGGGGACGACCAACTCGGTGAAGCCGACGATCGACCCGTCGGCGGTGTCGATCGCGGCGATCGTGTGCAGCAGTTCGCCGCGGTCCGCGATGGCCCGCGCCGCCGCCCGAACCCGGTCCACGTCCCAGATCACCGTCCCGTAGTCGGTGTCGCCCATCGGCATGTCGTCCATCGCTCGGCGGGAGACGGCGAAGGTGTCGGCCCACGCGTCCGGGACGATGCCGTCCCAGGCGAGGAAGCGATAGCCGGGATGTGCTCGCTCGGCGACCTCGGTCACCGCCGCGAGGTCGACCTCGGCGAGCGGGAGCCGGGCGTAGATCAGCGTCAGTACCGCGCGGAAGCCGCGGGCCGCCAGGAAGCGATCGCCGGGGGAGTCGACCTCGGCCTGGGTCAGGAGCGATCGGCGCCCGTCCGCGCGAGCCGCCTCGACGGCCGCGGCCAGGAGCCGCCCGCCGGTGCCGCGGCGGCGCTCGGCCGGGTGGACGCGCAGGTCGAGTTCGGCCAGATGGTCCTGCCCGGGCCTGGTGAACAGCCGCAGGAAGGCCGAGCCGAGCGGGATCCCGTCGGCGTCGGAGGCCAGCCAGGCAAGTCGGCGACCGGCCGGGTTCTGCGCGGGGTCGGTCAGCGGGGTGAGGTGCGTGGACAACAAGACTCCAGCGAAGGGTGCGGGTCGGGGAGAGGACGCTCGAAACCGGTGGGGCCGATTCGGGGCATCCGGGCACTCGCGCGCATCCGCCGCACACCTCCTCGCTCGGCCGGGGCCCGACCGAATGGCGGGTGGTGAGGTGGCGAACGTAGCCGGCGCGGCGACCCGACGGCAAGGGCGACCCCGCGGACCTGCCGAGTCGGGGCGCCGATGGGCGGCGGGGCAGGGGCCGGCGGGCCGGCGGCGGGGTGGTGCGTCGTGCGCCCGGTACGGGCGGGCGTCCGTCGAACGCCGTCACCCCGGGCGAATACTCGTTCGTGCCGGATCGGCGGCCTGCCTAGGATCGACCGATGACGACTTCCGACCGGGCCGGCGTGAAGGACGCGGTGGGGGACGCCGCGAAGGACGCGGTGCCGGATGTCGTGACGGACGCCGTGCGTCGGGGCGACGTCGGCCGGCTCTCCGCCTACTTCGATGGGACGCCGTGCCCGGTCGCGGTGTTGCGGCGGTTGATCGGACACGCGGATCCGGTGCTGCGCCACCTCGGGGTGGTATTGCTCCGCGACCGCGCCGGGTGGCCCGATCCGGACTCCGTCGCGGAGGCGGCGCCCCTGCTGTCCGCGGCGTCGGCGGCCCTGTCGTCCGCGATGTCGGCCGGCTCGGCGTCGTTGGCGGGCTCGGCCGAGACGGCGGTGGTGCTGGCCGAGGCGTGCGCGCGACTGCGCGTCCCGGTGCCGCAACGGCGGTCGTCGGCGTGGCCGGCCAAGGTTCGGATCGCCTGGTTGCGCGCGGAGATCATCGCCCGACCCGAGGCGACCGTGCGGGCCGAACCGCCTGGTGAGGAGCTGTACCAGGCGGTGCGCGCGATCGACGCCGACGCGCCGGCCGACCTGGACGGCTACCTGCGCGGGTTGGTCGCGCGGCCCGATCCGGTGCTGCGCGCGGCCGCGCTGGGCGTGGTTCGGGAGGCGGTGTACGGCGCGCTGCTCGGGCCGGAGCAGGCACGCGGATGGCTGGTCGAACTGCTGGATCCGGCCGGCGGGGCGCGGGTGGTCGCGGGAGCGCTGGCCGAACTGGCCGAACCGTGGGCCGCCGGTAACGCACCCGCGAGCGTCGAGCCGGCATTGCGGCGGCTGGTGTCGGCCCACCCCGAGGCCGTCGAGACGGCGGCCCGGTTCGGCCTGTCCGGGTTGTTGCGCGAGATCGCGGCCGATCCGAGGTTGCCGGGGCACCGGCGGCGGCGCGCCCTGGAGTCGGTCGGGGAGTTTGCCGAACGCGGCGAGACGGCAGGGCTGTCGGCGCTCGCGGGCACGGACCCGTTGTTGTTCGCCGAGCCGTTCCTCGCGTGTCTGCGGGCGATGCATCGACGCGGGCACTTCGTTCGGGCCGACGACGTGCCGGCCGTGATCGAGATCGCGCTCGCCGACTACCGCGTGTCCACCGCGGACGTCGCGATCGTGCTGTTCACCGTGCGGCACGAGGCGTTGCGGGCTCTGACCGCGGTCGCGGACGACGACCCGCACGAGGCTCGGCGCGTCGAACTGCTGCACGCGTTGGCCGCCCAGGGCGCTCCCGACCTGCCGGTCGGCGAGGTGCTCACCGGGCGCCTCGCGGGCTCGGTCCGACCCGAGCCGATCCTGTCCGTCCTGCGCGAACTGCGTTACCAGGAGGCGGAGGACGCCGTCCTCGCCACCCTGCCGCGCGCGCCTCGGGCGGCGCTGCGCGCGTTGGAGGCGATCGGCGGCGCGCGTACGGTCGAGGCGCTGCGCGAGGCGCTGGGTGTCACCGATCCCGACGGTGTGGTCGCGCCGTACCTGCGCCCGGTGGCGGGCCTCGCACTGGAGGTGCTGTGGCACCTCACCGACGACCCGGCCGCGCGCCGGACGTTGCGCGCTCGGCTCAACCGTCGGGGGCTGCCCGAACGCGTCGCAGCGGATCTCGGCATTCCCGACCCGGACGAACTCGCGGTGCGGACCTCGGACCTGGACGTGCTCCGGCCCGGCGTGGCGTTGTGCCGACTCGCCGAGCACGGCGACGCGCGCACCATTCCCGTGCTCGCGGACCTGCTGCTGCGGGTGGTGAGCGACCTGGTCGCGAACCGCGGCGAGGAGGCCGCCGAACCGGTCGTGCCGGGCAAGGTGTACCAGGCGATCGGCGACCTGGGCGAACGCCTGTACCGGCGCCGCGTGTTGCGTCCGGTGTGCCTGCTCGACGCGTCCGCACCGGAGGCGGCGCGAAAGGCACTGGTCGTCGATCTCACGCTCGGCCTGCTGGAGCGCAGCGGCGTCACCGACGCCGAACTGGCCGTCCTGCTCGAACTCCTCGGCCGGGTACCGTCCGCACACGTCAAGGACCGTGTCCACCACCTGATCCGACACCGTGATCCGCACGTGCGCAAGCACGTCATCGCACTGCTCGCGCACGACGCCGACCTGGACGCCGCGCGGTCCCTGTCCGCGAGCCTGATCCCGCTCACCTCGGCCGCCGACCCGCAGACGGTGCGTCAGGCCCTGCTCGCCCTCGGCCACGCGCGGGCCCGATGGGCGGGTGAGGCGATCGCGGCATGCCTGGACCACCCCGTGATGAACATCAAGAAGACGGCGGCGCAGGCGCTGATCGACGCCGGTACGCCGGCCCAGGTCCCGGCGCTGCTGCGGTGGCTCGGCCGGCACGACAACCCGGGCCTGCGCGAGTCGCTGACGCGTGCGCTCCGGGTCATCCTGGGGCGGAAGGCGTACCCGGTGTGCGTGTTGTCGGCGGCGGAGCGGGCGACGGACGCGCGCGAACGCGGGCTGCTGCTCGACGCGTTGGCGTGGGAGCTGTCCGTGCCGGCCGTGGCGGCCCTGGTCCGGCGCGGATCCCCGGTCGCGGAGCCGCTGCTCACCCGCTTGGCGCGGGGCACGACATGGTTGAAGTGCGGCCGTCTGCGGTACCTGGCCGCGGAGTTCGCGGCGTACGACATCGCGCTGCCGGAGCCGACGGCCGGCGAGGACGCCGAGATGCGGGCCGACCTGATCACGCTCGCCCGCAAGGGTGGGCGGCCCGATCACGAGGACGCGCGCGCGGTGTTGCGGTTGGCGGCGCGCTCTGGGGACATCGGTGTCGGGCAACGGGCCGACCTGCGGGAGGCGTTGCCGCAGATGTTGGCGGTCGCGCGGGATCGGCCGGCGGATCGGGCCACCGTGTTGCGCCTCGCGCTGGATGTGTGCCCCGCGCCGTGGTCGGCCGCCGAACTCGGTGCGTTCGCGGACGCGTACGACGTGCTCGCCGCCGAACTCGGCGCTGTGGGCGGGGTGGAGGAGGTGCTCGAAGGCATCGCCGACACGTTGTCCGAGGTCGCGGCGTTCGCCCTGGCGGCCCGCGTTCGTGCGTTGCCTGCGCGATCCTTCGCGGGGCGGGCGCCGTTGGCGGTGTTGCGCTGTTGTGGGGCGGTACTCACCCGGCACGACGTGGATCGGGCATTGACTGGAGCGCGGCTGGGGCCGAATCCGTGGGAGGCGGAAGTCGAGGTGCTCAGGCTTGCGTTCATGCCGACGGCGGGGGCGGACGCGGCGGGGGCCGAGCCCGATCGGCGCGCCGGCGAGTCCGACTCGGCCGTGGGCTGTGCCGCTCCGCGCGATCGCCACGTGGCGGCCGTCGATACCGACGCGTCGGCCCACGTCGCGGCGTGGCGGACCGCCCTGGACGACGCGGTGCGCTCGCTCCCGGCCTTCACCGACTTCCGGGCGCGAGCCGGAGCCGATGCCGAGGGCGGCGGCGCCGCCGGCTGCGCGGACATCGACTCCCGAGCGCGCGTCGACGCGCTGATCGACGCCTTTCCGACCGCCGATCCCGCCTGCCGGGGGCCCCTGCTCGACTGGTTGACCGAGCTTCAGCCGATCGGCGCACCCGCGTGGGTCCTGGCCGAACGGGCCGCGCGGCCGGCCCGGGCCGCCGCGCCGCGGGTGCCGGATCCGACCGACCTGGACCAACCACGTTCGACCGCGCAGCGCGAACGCCTGCTGGCCCTGCTCACCGCCGCCGAACCCGCGCGCCGCACCGCCGCCGCGCGTACCCTGAGCGGCTGGGACGAGCCGGAGGTACGGCGGGCCACGCTCGACGCGTACCTGCGGGGCACGCCGGACCTGCCGCCGCAGCGCGGGCTCGCCCGGGCGCTGCTGGGCGTCACGGACTTCACCGACTACGACGAGGGTGGTCGGGAACGGGCCGCGAGGCTGTGTGCCCTGATGTCGGTGGAAGAGTCGGAGCGGATGACGCCGCACCTGGTCTCCTGGTGGGAGAACGGCGCACCGGCCACCAGGGCCCAGGTGTTCACCGCCACCCGGCGCATCCCCGCCGACACGCTCGCCGAGGTGTTGCGGACCCGACTCGAAGCCGGCCGCTGGGGCTGCCTGGACCTGCTTGCGAGTCGTTCGACGCGGCGCACCCCGGAACTCACCGAGACCGTGCGCCGGTTGCGGGTACAGGGACGCGCGGACCTCGCCGACCGCCTGAACCTGACGGACGGGTTCCTGCTCGGTGTCGATGCCGCGGCCCGAAGCGGCAGAGCCCTGGCCGAGTTGCGGACCCGCTCGGTACCCGCCGGCGCCGAGCGGCCCACCCGCGACGAACTGATCGGCACGGCCCGCGGCGACGGGCCCGAACAGGCCCGCCGGGCGCTGTCCCGACTCGCCGACGAGCACGGCGGGGACGACGAAGTACGGTCCCTCGTCGTCGAGTTGCTGAGCCATCCGGTCCCGAGGGTGCGGCTGCACGCGCATCGCGTCTCGCGCCGCCTGCTCGACCGCGCGGCATACCTGCGGCACACCGAGGGGTTGCTCGCCGATCCGCGTCGGGACATCGTGCGCATGGCGATCCGTACGCTGTCCCACGCCGGGTGGGAGCCCGCCGTTCCGGGCCTGGTCACCCTGTTCGGGGACGCCGACCCGGTGGTTCGCGAAGCCGCCGCCGAGGCACTGGCCCGGATCGGCGTGCCCGCGCTGCCCGCACTGCGCAAGGCCGCCGCACACGCCCGCCCGGACCGCCGCGCCCGCTACACCGAACTGCGCGACCGGATCGAGGCCGCCCCGAGGTGACCGTATCCGGCCCGATCCTCGGTACTGCCGTCGGGGAGCGAGTCGGCGAGGTAGGCGTCCAGGTCGGGGCCGTCGGGCGACTCCGGGATGAGCATGTGCCGCACCCACGCGTCGCGTTCGTGCAGGATCGGCGGCAACTCCCAGACACAGCCGATCAACGACCGCTCCACACGCACGAAGTTGGTGGGATCACGGTCCGGACAGCCGAGCACCGGCTGGCCCGCCGCGACACCGGCGAAGTGCAGGGTGTTGTCCCACACCCAGCTGTACACATTGAGATACGCGCCGTCGTCCGCGCCCCGATGCAGCACGACGAACGAGGCGGGCGGCGTGCCGTCCGGCGCGGGCAACAACTCGGGCAGGATCGCGTAGGCGGCGGCCTCGACGGCGGGATCGATCCCGTGCGGATCGCGCGTGACGTGGTAGCGCTTGATCCGCCGACCCGCCACCTCGATCGGCGAGTGCACGCGCAGGAGTTTCGCGGTGAAGGACATGGCCGGAGGGTAGACCCGGTCCCCTGACAACCCATGTCAGTGGAGGCCGGCGGGAATCCCGGTGATCACGGAACCGGGCGGTGCAGCCACAGGTCCAGGGTGAACGTACCGCCCCGGCGGCCGCGGACGATCGGCGGCGCGTCGCTGCGGACGAAGCCGGTGGCCCGGGCGACGCCGATACTGGCGACGTTGTCCGGCGCGATGCGCAGCCCCACGGCGGGCACGCCCACCACGTGGTAGGCGTAGTCGGTCATCAACCGGACCGCCTTCGCGGCCAACCCCCGCCCGCGATGGGCGGCCCCGATCGCGTAGGCCAACTCGGCCTGATCCGGGCGCTCGTCCAAGCCGAGGAACAACATGACGACGCCGCACGGTTCGTCGCCGTCGAGCGTCACCGCCAATTGCACGGCGCGGTGTTCGGCCCTGGCGACTCGGGCCTTGGTGAGGAACTCGCGGGCGGCGGCGGCGTCGAAGGGCGAGGCGAGCGGGGTCCAGCGGGCCGTCTCGACCTCGTCGAAGAGGTCGACCAGCAACGGGAGGTCGGCGTCGGTCCATTCGCGCAGCCGGATGCCGGGGCCGGTCAACGCGACGGCGGCGGGTAGTCGGTGGGCGGATCGAGGTCGCGGGTCGGTGGACATGGGTCGAGTGTGCCTCGTGGGCTCCGACGGGGGCCGGGAACCGGCCGGCGGCGGGGCGGGCTTCGATCCGGGCATCGACGACGAAACGGGGCCCCGCGCGCGGCGCGGGACCCCGGTCGTTCGTCGTGGGCTCGGGTCAGCGCCGGTGCGTCGATCCGGTGAGCGCCGCGTCGCGTGGGTCCTGGACCTTGGTGCGGTACAGCCACAACGCCACGCCGGTGACCAACACACCGCAGGCGATTCCCAGTTCCTTGAAGCCGCCGTAGCCGGTGATGGAGAAGCCGGTCGCGCCGACCACCAACACCACGGTCAGGAACGCGGCGAGCAGCCAGGCCAGCGGGACGAAGAAGCCCGGCAGTCGGATCGGCCGGGCCAGGTCCGGGCGGTCCTTGCGCAACATCGCGAAGCCGGAGATGGCCAGGATGTGGGTCAGGATGTAGCCCAGGTTGCCGGTCACGATGATCGCCAGCGGCGTCTTGAGCGCGATCAGGATGACCACGTTGACCGCGAGCGCGATCATCAGCGCCCGAGCCGGCACGCCGCGCTTGTCGAGCACGCCGACCTGCTTGATCGTGGTGCCCTCCTTGCCCATGTTGTAGAGCACGCGCGACCCGTCGGCCAGGCCGGTGATCATGATCAGCAGCAGCGACGCGATCAGGAAGACCACCATCAGGTCGGCCGCGCCGCCCACCAGGTCGTTGAACGCGCCGACGTAGAACGTGGTCGGGTCGAGTGCGATGGCGCCCTCGCCGACGTACCCGGCCAGCGCCAGCGGCAGCAGGATGAACACGCCGAGGGAGAACAGCACGCCCGCGCGCAGCGCCCGGGAGGTGTCCTTGACGGTGTCCTTGTACTCCGGCGCGAAGGTCGCGCAGACCTCGACGCCGAACGAGGTCCAGGCCATCACGTACAGCCACACCAGCGACTCGCGGATGCCCGCCGCGCCGTGCAGGTTCCAGTGCAGGTTGCTCGCGCTCCAGTCGCCACTGGCGAACGGCAGCACGATGAACACCGCGAGCGGCACCAGCAGCATGCCGCCGGTGACGTAGACGACCCACATCGCGACGTGCAGGCCGAACATGGCCGCGCCGAACAGCAGCACGATCACCGCGATACCGACCACGATCGGGAAGGTCAGCTCGGCGAAGCCCAGGTCCAGCGTCCAGTCCTGACCCTTGAACCACTGGGCCTGGACGAGGGAGCCGATGATGCCCGCGTACACGGACAGCGCGGTCGTCCAGGGGAACCAGTAGCCGATGCTGGCGAGCGGGCCGACGAACGGCGCGCGCTTCTTCCAACCCTCGGTGGCGTAGTGCGCGATGCCGCCGGACGACTCGGGGAACATCGCGGCGAGCTCGGTGTAGATCCAGTTGGCGATCGTGGCCAGGACCATCGACCCGGCCCACAGCGCGATCGCGCCCCACGCGCCGAGGCCGCCG
This sequence comes from Embleya sp. NPDC025285, assembly GCF_055558835.1. Lineage (NCBI taxonomy): Bacteria > Bacillati > Actinomycetota > Actinomycetes > Kitasatosporales > Streptomycetaceae > Embleya > Embleya sp. NPDC025285. Next base: position 198,073 of record NZ_JBVHLU010000003.1, on the reverse strand, counting down.
ATCGACGCGCCGAGCGAGGCGATCAGGGCGGCGGGCATGGTCAGTGACATCGCGAAGCCGTCGTACCAGCGCATCTTCTTGGCGAGCGCGGGCGGGTTCGCTGCGGAGTCGGCCGTACCGGGGCCGGTCGCGCCGGGGGCGGCCGGCTGAGTTGATGCGGACATCTGTATCCCCTTCGCGGGGTGGAGGCGGCCGGTGGGTGAGCCCGGGGGACGGCCGCTTGGGGGAGGGGGTCGCGGGCTCCGGTGGCGCCGCTGTCGGCGTCGTCGTCGGCCCTGCTGATGGCCCTGTTATAGATGCGAGTTTTCGACCACGTCAAGGGTTCGTCTTTGTTCATTCGACAAATGAGACCTGTGGAAGTTGCTCATTGGGATCTATTGACAGGTCAAAGTTGCTGATGAACTCTGAGTACACGTCGCCCGAGAGCAGAGAGGGATCCCCCCGCATGAGCAGCAACGGCTCCGCCCGCCATCAGTTCTTCATCAACGGCGCCTACGTGGACGGCTCCGGCGCCGAGGGCTACGACGTGATCAGCCCGGTCACCGGCGAGTACGTCGCCACCATCCCGGTCCCCACCGCCGCGGACCTGGACAAGGCCGTCGCCGCCGCCAACACCGCGCAGCGCGCGTGGGCCAAGGTCAACGTCTGGCAGCGCGCCGAGCTGTGTCACCGCATCGGCGACGAGATCACCAAGCGCGTCGACGAGCTGGCCCGCCTGCAGACCCTGGAGCAGGGCAAGCCGCTCGCCGAGTCGGTCGCCGACATCGAGGAGGCCGCGCAGCTCTTCCACCTGCACGCCGAGGACGCGGTCCGGCTGCACGGCGAGACGATGCCTTCCACCGACGGCACCAAGCGCATGTGGACCTTCTACGCGCCGGTCGGCACGTGGGGCATCATCACCCCCTGGAACTTCCCGCTGCTCATGCTCGCCGAGTTCGTCGCGCCGGGCCTGGCCACCGGCAACGCGCACGTGGTCAAGCCGCCGGCCAACACGCCACTGACCGTGCTCAAGGCGATGGAGGCGTTCGTCGCCGCCGGTGTCCCCGAGGGCCTGATCAACATCCTCCCGGGCGAGGGCGCCACCGGCGACGCGCTGGTGCGGCACGACGGCATCGACGCGATCGGCTTCATCGGCTCCTCCGCGACCGGCGCCAAGATCCAGGCCACCGCCGGCCTCAAGCGCTCGATCATGGAGTGCTCCGGCAACGGCCCGCTGGTCGTGCTGGCGGACGCCGACCTGGACGCCGCCGCCAAGGCCGCGGTGTACGGCGCGTACCTGTGCGCCGGGCAGGTCTGCTGCGCCACCGAGCGGGTGATCGTGGTGGACGAGGTGCACGACGCGTTCGTGGCCGCCGTACTGCGCGCCGCCGAGGACGTGGTGCTCGGTGACCCGTTCGACGCCGCGACCAACCTGGGCTCGCTCAACAACGAGGGCGTCGCCGCCAAGATGGACCGGCACATCGCCGACGCGCACGAGCGCGGCGCGAAGGTGCTGTTGGGCGGCAAGCGCCGTGAGGGCATGCCGACCGACCTGTACTACGAGTTCACCGTGGTGGACCAGGTGCCGGTGGACAGCCTGCTCTCGCGCGAGGAGTCGTTCGGCCCGGTCGTGCCGATCATCACCGCCGCCGACGAGGACGACGCGCTGCGGCTGGCCAACGACGACAAGCTCGGCCTCCAGGGCGCGGTGTTCACGAGCAGCATGCGCGCGGCGTACCGATTCGTCGAGGAGATGGCGGTCGGCCAGGTCGTGGTCAACGACAGCACGTGCTTCTGGGACGTGAACATGCCGTTCGGCGGAGCCGGCAACCGGGGTACGGGTTGGGGCCGGATCGGCGGCAAGCACACGCTGCTGGACATGTCCGACCTCCGCACGGGCGTCATCAACCTCTAGCCCTCGACCGCGCCGGCCGGGCTGGTTCGGCCTCGAACGCCGCCCGGGCTGTTGATGGCTCGGTTCGCGAAATCCAGCCCGGCCGGCGATTGAGGCCAAGTAGCCGGGCCGGCGTTCGAGGCCACATCAGCCCGGCCGGCGTTCGAGGCCAAGCAAGAACACGCATATCGGCCACAACCCGCAAGGGAAACCGCATGACCCCGACCCACCGCACCGCGCTGAGCCGCACCGCCCAGGAACCGTTCTGGCTGGATCGGCCCGAGCGGCCCGAGCCGCTGCCCCGCCAGGTCGGCGACACCCGGACCGACCTGGCCGTGGTCGGCGGCGGGTACACCGGTCTGTGGACCGCGCTGATCGCCAAGCAGCGCGACCCCGGCCGCGACGTACTCGTGCTCGAACAGGGCACGTGCGGCCACGCGGCCAGCGGGCGCAACGGTGGTTTCTGCTCGCCCAGCCTCACCCACGGCCTGGCCAACGGGCTCCAGCGCTGGCCGGACGAGATCGACACGCTGCAACGCCTGGGCGCGCAGAACCTGGACGCGTTCGAACGCGACCTGGACGCGCACGGCGTCGACTGCGGCTTCGCCCGCACCGGCAAGGTCGCGGTGGCCGCCACCCCATGGCAGGCGAAGGCGCTGCGCGAGTCCGTACCGATCGCCAACCGCCACGGCGAGAAGGCCGAATACCTCGAACACGACGCGCTGCGGGCGTACGTCGACTCACCGCTGTGGTCGGCGGGCGTCTGGCAACCCGACTACGCGCTCCTGGACCCCGCCCGCCTGGTGTGGGGACTGCGCCGGGCCTGCCTGGACGCCGGGGTGCGGATCGTCGAGCGCACCGAGGTCACCGCGATCGACACCAAGCCCACCGACCTGATCCGACTGACCACCCCGTACGGGATCGTCGGCGCACGCCGGGTCGCGCTGGCCACCAACATCTTCCCGCCGCTGCTGCGCCGGCTCGGCCTGAGCATGGTGCCGGTGTACGACTACGCGCTCACCACCGAGCCGCTGACGGACGAGCAGCTTGCCGCGATCGGCTGGGCCGGCGAGCACGGCGTCACCGACGCGGGCAACCAGTTCCACTACGTGCGCAAGACCGAGGACAACCGCATCCTGTGGGGCGGCTACGACGCCATCTACCACTTCGGCAGCAAGGTGGACGAGGCGCTGACCCAGCGCCCGGAGACGTTCGACGTGCTCGCCGAGCAGTTCGCCGCGACCTTCCCACCGCTGGCCGACGTCGGCTTCTCGCACGCGTGGGGCGGCGTGATCGACTCGACCACCCGGTTCTGCATGTTCGCCGGCACCGCCGCCGCCGGCCGGGTCGGCTACGCGCTCGGCTTCACCGGACTGGGCGTGGGCGCCACCCGCTTCGGCGCGGAGGTGGTGCTCGACCTGCTCGCGGGCACCCGGTCCGAGCGTACGGAGCTGGCCATGATCAAGCGCAAGCCGATCCCGTTCCCGCCCGAGCCCGCGCGTTGGATCGGCATCCAGGCCACCCGCTGGTCGATGGCCCGCGAGGACGCGCACGGCGGACGCAATATGTGGCTGCGCACGCTCGACCGGCTCGGCCTGGGCTTCGACTCGTGACCGACGCGAGCGGCGCCGGCGGGCCCGGTGTACCCGGGGGGAGGGAGGAACAGGGCAAGATGGCTGCCGAAGATCGAGAGGACATGCCGAACTCGGCGCCGCAGCACACTCGGAGCAGCCGCATGAACCCCACCGGCCCGTTGGACGACATCGACCGGCGCATCATCGCCATCCTCCAGGCCGATGGGCGGCGTGCCTACAAGCAGATCGCCGAGGACCTGGGCATCCCGGCGTCCTCGGTGCGCTATCGGGTGCAGCGTCTGGAGGAGAGCGGCACGCTCCAGATCGTCGGCATCGCCAACCCGCTCACGATCGGCTTCGATCGACTCGCGATGATCGGCATGCGGGTGCGCCCCGGCAGCGCCCGGGAGGTGTGCCGCGAACTGCGCGAACTGCCGGAGACCTCCTACGTGGTGATGGTCGCTGGGCAATACGACGTGATGGTCGAGGTGATCTGCCGCGACACCGACCACTTCACCGATTTGCTCAACCGCCGACTGCTGCTGATCGACGGGGTGCTCTCCACCGACTCCTTCTTCGTCCTCGAGGTACACAAGTTGGCGTACGGCTGGGGCGTCGGCGGCGTGGAGTCCTCACTGCTCGACTCGCCGGAGATATCCCCGGGTTCGGGCTTGGACCAGCGCGACAACCGCTGAGACCCGTCGCCGGCCACCACCCAGCGAGCGTCGCCCGGGACGGCCCGCTCGCCGAGGTGTTCGCGGCCGACGATCGAAGGCTCTTCCACCGGTCGGCGGGCCGGCCGTGAGCGTTCGCCTCGTCGTGGGCCGAGTCAGGGCGCCGCGGGGAGCGCCGCCAGCCAGCGGGTTGCGGCGCCGTGGGTGGTGAAGGTGTGTACCGACGTTCCGGAGCCGGTGTGTTCGGTGATCAGGCGGCGCAGTCGGGGGCGGACCGCGTGGCGGTAGGCCAGGACCGAGCGCAATACGCTCGGATTCGCGCCGTCGAGGTCGCCGGGTTCGGGGTGTCGGCGGCGGGCGAGCAGGTCGGTGATCGCGGCCGGCGCGCTGATGTCCAGGAACACGACGGTGTCCGCGGCGGTCAGGCGAAGGGCCAGCGTCGGGGCGTGGTTTCCGACCAGGATCCAATCGGGGTCCGCGATCAGCGTGCGCTGTGCGTCGGCGAACTCCTCGGCGGGCGTGGTCGATCGCTCCTCGCGGTGATACAGGGTGTCCAAGTGCGTGACGGGGAGCCCGAGTCGGGTGCCGAGCGCGTCGGCCCACCCGGTCCGGCCGGCTCCGCCGATTCCGACGACGACGATCTTGCGCATGATCTCGCAGCCTACGGAGGCGGCCGACGCCGCGTGGTGGGAATCCGGGGAGCCGACCCTATCGGGTCGCCCGATGCCATCCGAACGTGTCGTCGGTCGAGCGCCGGCCGGGCCGTGCACGGCCCGGCCGGCGTGGGTGTCATGGCCGATGAGGGTTGCCGGCCACGACACCAGGGGGCCGACCCGGTCAACCGGCGGCGGCCGGGACCCGCGAGTCGGGTCGCGGATCGGCAACGGGGCAGAGTACGCGTTCCGCCAACAGCCCGAAGACCAGACCGAACGTGGTCCGGGCGACGGTGTGGATGCCGAGCGAGGCCACCCGGACCTCGGTGCTCGCCCGGGGCGGGCGGTTGGCTCGAGGAGCAGGAACGAACAGGCCGACACGGGCGGGTGGTCGCGGTCACCCACCGATCCTCGCGTGCGCCGTCGCGCTGCGCGCGCCCGTGAGCGTGTTCCGGCACCTGGACGCCGGCACGCCGGCCCGGATCGACCTCACCTACAGCGGCACCCGCCGGGCACTGCGCGGATTCGGCCTGCTCGGCCCGTGACACCGGCCGGCCGGCTCCGGGCGGGCGAAGCGTGTTCAGCGCGCGGCGCTGCCGGTCAGCCGGGTCGGGGTGATCCGGATGACGACGCGGACCGACTCCGGCGGCAGCGCCAGGTATTCGTCGCCGGCGCCGGGCCCCTCGTACTTCTCGGCCAACGCGACCGCGACCCGACGCCCGACGTCCTCGGTGATCGTCGCGGTGCCGCGAATCTCCAGGTAGACGTCCGGGTCGGCGGGATCGTAGACGGTCACACTGGCCCGCGGTTCACGGCGCAGATTCCGCTCCTTGAGCCGCCCCGCCTCGGACGAGATCAACACGTCGTCCCCATCGCGCCCGACCCACACCACCGAGGTCTGCGGCCCGCCGTCGACATTCACCGTCGCCAGCACGGCCGGATACGCCGCGTCGAGAAGCGCACGCGCGGCATCGCCCAGAGTAATCGTCATGATCGCGATCCTAACCCGCCGACAAACCGACCGGATCGGCGAAGCGTGCTGCCGGGCGGGGAGCTCACGGGTGGATCAGGGTCTTGCCGAGGGGACGGCCGGTGAGCTGGGCGTGGAGGGTGGTGGGGAGTCGGGGGAGGGTGATCTCGTTGGTGATCAGGTGTTCCAGGGGGAGCTTCGGGAGGGTGCCGAGGGCGGCGGTGAAGTCGCAGGAGGTGGTGCCGTAGCTGCCGGCGATCGTGACCGGGCGGCCGGACCAAGTGGTGTGGACGGCGTGTTCGGAGCGGCGGACGTGGTCCAGGTCGACGGGCAGGCCCGGGAGTTCGTCGCCGGGGGCGGTGCCGCCGTAGAGCAGGGCCAGGCCGGTGGGGACGAGTACGCGCAGGGCCTCGGTCAGGATGTCCGGGCGGACGAAGCTGGTCGCGATCACCGCGGCGTCGAACGCCGCGGCCGGCAGCGCGGCCAACGGCCGGACGTCGAAGCCGCGGCTCCGCAGGAACTCGGCGCGGTCCGCGCTGCGGTTGACCAACGTGACCTCGGCCCCGCCGAGTTCGGCGAGCCGGGCGATGAGCAGACCGGCCGCCCCGGCGCCGAAAACGACGACGGCCCGGCCGGCCGGCGATCCGCCCAGGTGCCGGGTCAGTGCGCTCACGCAGTGCTCGGCGCACGCGAGTGGCTCGGCGAACACGGCCTGACGGGATGTGATTTCGCCGGGAACGCGGGGCAGGGCGGCGCACAGCCGATCGGCCGGGCCGGCGGCGTACATCTCGGTCGCGAAGCCGGTGGTGCGGGCGAGGCGCACGTTGGGGTCCAGGGTCACCCGCAGGCCGGTGGGAAGGTCGTCGGGCAGGGTGGATTCGGCGACGAAACCGACGAGTTCGTGGCCGAATTGGCTGGGTCCGTAGCGCTCGCGGGCCACCTCCTTGAGGTCCGAGCGGCACAGGCCCGCCAGCTCCACCCGAATTCGCACCGCGTGCTCCCCGTGCGGTGGGTCCGGACGGCCGAGTCGCAACGATGGGCCGTCCGGACCCAACTCGACCCTCATCGCGGCGAATCCGAACCGCCGATGGAGGTGGCCGGCGCGACCTCGGCCACCCGGTGCGGCAAACCGGGCGCGGCCGGGACCGGCGAGCCGGCCCGCGCCGTGCGGGCGCGCAACATCTCCAGCGCCTCGCCGAACCGGTCCGCGATCAGATGGGCGTCGGCCGGGGTCAGGATCAGCGGCGGGCGCAACTCGATCACGTTGCCCAGGCCGTGCTCGGACACGCGGGTGAGGATGCCCCGCGCGTGCAGGTGGCGCTGGAACGCCTGGGCCAACTCCGGCGCCTTCGCGCCGTCCGGGCGGACCAGTTCGACACCGAGCATCAGCCCCGGCCCACGCACGTCGCCGAGCACCGGATGCTCGCGCTGGAGACCGCGTAGCCGTCGGCTCAAGATCGCGCCCACCCGGCGGACGTTGGCCAGGAACCCGGGTCGGCGGACGATCTCCAAGGTCTTGACCGCGGCCGCGGCGGCCAGCGTGTGGCCGCCGTAGGTGAATCCGTGCAGCGAGCGATCCCAGTCGGCCATCCGCTCCTCGGTCAGGATCGCCGCGAGCGGCAGGCCACTGCCGGTCAGGCCCTTGGAGACGGTCATCATGTGCGGGGCGACACCGAAGTGGTCCGCCGCGAACATCTCCCCGGTACGGCCGAACGCGGTCTGGATCTCGTCGAAGACCAGGATGATCCCGTGCTCGTCGCACAGCGCCCGCAGCGCCTGGAAATACCCGGGCGGCGGCACGATGTTGCCGCCCATCCCGCTGATCGGCTCGATCAGTACACACGCGACGCTGCCGGAACTCGCGTAGGTGATGAAGTCCTCGATCCGCGCCACGCACAACATGCCGCAGGTGTCCGGAGTCTGCCGGTAGAAGCACCGGAAGCAATACGCGTCCGGCACGTGCACGGCTCCCGCGGCGTGCACCGGAAACGGCGCGCGCATCCGGCTGCTGCCGTTGTACGCGGTGGCCGCGATGGTCTGCCCGACGTGGCCCCGGAACGGCACGATCACATCGCGTCGGCCGGTGTGGTGTTGGGCGATCTTGATCGCACCCTCGTTCGCGGTCGATCCACCGCTGCTGCGCAGGTTCACCCGGGTCAGGTTGGCCGGCGCCAGCTCGACCAGGTCGCGCATCACCCGGTCGGTCGGCTCGGTGCGGAACGACGAGGCTGCGAAGACCAGTTCCTCGGTCTGTTCGCGTACGGCCGCCATCACCTCGGGATGGTTGTGCCCGAGCACCAGGTTGAACGTCCCGGATACGCAGTCCAGGTACTCGCGGCCGGTGGAGTCCCACGAACGTATGCCCTCGCCGCGCACCAACACGGCGTCGCCCAACTGGTACTGCGCGACCTGGGCGGCTCCGGCCGCCCGCACGTCGACCGACTCAGTCATCGCGGTGGTCCGCGTCGAGCCACTCCAACTGGGTGCGCACCCACGCCTCCAGCGTCCACGGCTCGGCCACCCGGCGTCGCCGCTCGGCCGCCGCCTTGCGTTCGGCGGCGGGCGCGGTCAACGCGGCGATCAACGCCTCGGCCTGCTCGACCAGGTCGAACGGATTGACCGTGCGGCAGACCGGGGCCAGGATCTCGGCCGCGCCGCACATCTCGGACAGGATCACGTCCGCGTCCCGCTCGTTGACCAGCGGCGCCTCGAAGGTGCTCAGGTTCTGGCCGTCCACCGTCGAGTTGAAGACCAGCACGTCGGCCCGGCGAAAACACCCGATGGTGTGCTCGACCTCGTTGTCGCAGTGCAACCGCACGGTGTCCGGACCCAGTTCGGCGTTCGCCTCGGCGATCGCGTACTCCACGCGGCGCACATATTCGGCGTTCGCCTCGACGTAGAGCCGATTGGGATTCATCCGGACCAGCAACCTGGACGAGCGCACCGAGGGCTCGGTGCGATGGGCAGCCACGAACGCCCGCACCGCGCGTTCGGCGTTCTTCATCGGGTCGGTCCGGCCGCTGTGCACGACCAGCGGCGCGTCGCCCGCCCACTGTGCGATGCCCGGAGGGAGGCGTGGGTGGTCCGCCTCCAGGGCCAGCGGGCTGTAGCCGAGCGGCATCGTGCGTACCCCCGTGCGTCGGCCGCGCCAGTGCACCACGCCCGCGTTCCGGTCCACGTCGGCGTCCGGGATCAGGTCCGCCACGCAGTCCAGGAAGTTGCGGCACCAGCGCTCGGCGAAGAAGCCGATGGTGGTCGCGGGCAGCATGCCCTCCAGAATGCCGACCCGCATCGCCTTGGGCAGGATCCGCCAGTAGTCGGGCGAGGGCCAGGGGATGTGCACGAACAGCAGGATCGGCGCGCTCGCCCGCACCGCGCGCAACCGGGCCGGTACGCCGACGAGTTGATAGTCGTGCACCAGGTACACCGGGTCCGCGACGTCGGCCGAGTCGGCGAGCAGCGCACCGGCGAAGTCCTCGGTGAACTCGGCGAACCGGTCCAGCGCGGTGTAGGTCTCGGGGCCGAACGTGGGCGTCGTCCACTTGTCCCAGCCGTAGTTGTTCGCGGCCCACATCAACTGCGCGGTGAGGAAGTTCTGCACCACCTCGAACGTCTCGCGATCGTGCCGGAGCAGCCGGACCCGGATGTCGCGCCCCGAACGAAGCCGAAGCTCCAGGCCGTTCGGGCTCTCCCGGGCCGCCTGATGATCGTCGTCGGTGTCCGCGCTGGCGATCCAGGTCACGTCGAGCACACCCGCCTGCTCGGCGACCACGTTTCCGGTACCACCCGGCGCGAGCCACGGCCGCAGCCGGCCGTGCTCGGGATCCGGGGCGAAGCTGACGGCGGCGCGCTTGCTGGCCAGGAACAGATGACGATCCATCAGGACTGGTCCCTTCCGAAGACGGCTGAAGCGTCGAAGGCGGCTGAAGCGTCGAAGGCGGCTGGGGTGTCGGGGGCGGGCGAGGCGGCGCGTGGGATCGACGGGTGGTGCGCCGTCGGCGCCGCGATCAGCGCGGCGTCGGCCGTGTACACGTCGACCGGTTCCAGGCCGCGCAGTTCGGGCAGGTGCGCGGCGCGCTCGCTGTGCAGACAGGCGTTGCGCGGACGGCACGCGTACGCGGTGTCCCCCTGCGGTACGGCGGTCACCAACTCGGGGTCGACGCCGTAGCCGAGCGCGATGTGCCTGGCCCACTGCACGCGGGAGAGCCGGCGTGGCCCGCCCAGGTGCACGACCCCGGTGTGCGGCGAGTCCAGCAGCGCGGTGGTCCACGCCGCGACGTCGTCGATCAGTACGGGTGTGTTCCAGTGCTCGTCCGGGACCGCGACCGGCGCGCCCACACCGAGGCGTTCGGCGCACGTGGTGAAGAAGTTGGGCCGCAGACCGGCCCGATCCCACCCGTACACCAGGCTGACCCGCAATACGAGCGCGTCGCCGCCGGCCAGGTAGGCGTCCTCGGCGGCCGACTTCGCCCGGCCGTAGGCGTTGGCGGGTGCGGTGGCGTCGGATTCGGTGCAGCTGTCCGCGTGCCCGGGAAACACGTTGTCGGTGGAGATCAGCACGGTCCGCGCGGTCCGGCCGGCCAGCGCGGCCACCACGTGCCGGGCTCCGGCCGCGTGCACGGCGGTCGCCCCCGCCGGGTCCGCCTCGCACCACGTGATGTCCGAGGGCCCGTGCGCGGCCACCACGGCGTCGGGGCGGACCGCGTCGACGACGGTGCGCACCTGGTGCGGATCGGCCACGTCCACCGGGAGCCAGCGCAGCCCCCGGGTCTCCGGGGTGTGCGGCCGGCGGCGTGAGCCGAGCACGACACCGTGGCCGAGTCGGGTCAACCGGGTGCCGACGTGGCCGGCTATGTACCCCGATCCGAACACCAGGACCCGGGTCATCGGGAAACCCCCTTCTCGTTCGGGTGGTTCGGGTGGTTCGGGTGATTCCGATGGTTCGTATGATTCGGCCGAGTCGGCTCACCCGGTCCGCCCGACGGGCGCGGGTCGCCCCGCTCGCCCCGGTCTCCCCGCTTGTCGCTCGGTGTGCCGGCTTCATGATTCGGCCGGTCCGGCTGGTTCGGCCGATCCGCGCCGGCCTCGTCCGTGTGATCCACCGGCAACAGTCGGAGCGACCCACTCCCCGCCACCACCATTACCCCGCACAGCGCGACGATGCCAAGGACGGTGCCCAGACCCAGCCGGCCGGCCAGCGTGCCGACCAGCGGTGGTGCGCTTAGGAACCCGGCATAGGACACCGTGGTGACCAGCGAGATCGCCTGCGGGCGCCGCTCCGGGCCGACCGCGCGCCCGGTCGCGGCGAGCAGCGTGGGGACGACCGGGGCGAGGCCGACACCCGCGAGCGCGAATCCGGCCAGCGTGGACGCGGTGGACCAAGCCGCCGCCGCGAGGGCGAGGCCGAGGCCGCCGAGTGCGCCGCCGACGAGCACCAGGGTGCGCTCGTCGACCCGCTCGCCGCGCCACTGGGCGAGCATCCGGCCGGCGGACAGGCCCGCCATGTACACGGCCGGGCCGCACGCGGCGACGAAGGAACCGGCGCCGAGGTCGTCCGCGAGGTGGATCGCGCCCCACTGTTCGACGGTGTTCTCCATCAGCAGCACGATGGCGCCGACCGTGCCGACCACGAGCAGGGCGGTCAACAGGCGGCCGTGCGCGCGCCCGGCACGGGTGGTGCCGGCCGGGTCGGGCTCCTGTTCCTGCCACCGGCGGCCGTCGATGGCCAGGACCGCGCTGAGCGCGACCAGGACGGCGATGGCCACCAGGATCGCGCGCGCGGACGCGCCCAGATGCAGCGCGAGGCCGACCGCCGGCGCGGCGAGCACCATGGCCAGCGGAGTGGCCGCCTGGACCTTGTTGAACAGCCGTTCGCCGGTGAGCGCCTCACGCGCGGCCGTGGTGGCGTTCAGTGCCACCTCGATCGCGCCGCTGGCCGCGCCGATCACCAGCAGTGCGGCCGAGAACGTCCACCAGGACCCGGCGCCGGCCACGGCGAGCGTGCCGAGCGCGAACGCGGCGGTCACCAGCGGCAGCGTGCGCGGCCCGAGTCGGCGCGCGACCGGCCCGGTGAGCAGCATCGCGGGCACCGCCGCGACCGGGACCGCGAACAGCGCCAGACCCAGCTGCCGGTCGTCCAGTGCCAGTTCGTCCTTGAGCGTCGGGATCAACGCGGCCCAACCGCCCCAGAACAGCCCCCAACTCGTCGCGGGAGCCACCAGGCCGAGCACACCGCCGCCGCCGTGCCGCATCGACGCTCCGTTCGTCGGGAGTGACCGAGAGTGTCGCCCACCGTACTGCTCAACCACTACCCTCGGCCGGCATCCCCTACCGGTAGCGTGACCTGCGGCGTTGGATTTCGACCGACTGCGGAGGCTTTCGACTGTGGCGGCTGTGGAGTACTGGGCGATCGACGCCGGTGGCACGCACACCACCGCCGTGGTGCTCGGCACGCGGTACACCCGGGAGTCGGTCAATCCCGCCTCGGCCGGCGCGGCGGCCGAGGCGACGCTCGTGCGACTGCTCTCCGAGATGGCGTCGGACCTGGGCTTGGGACCCTCGGTCGGGTGGTTCGCGAGTTCGACGATCACCATGGACACCCCGCCGCGGGAGATCGACCGGTTGGCCGTGATCGCGCGCGAACAGGGTTTCGTGGGACGGCTGGTGGTGTCGGGGGACGTGCCGCCGCTGTTGCTCGCGCCGCCGCTGTCCGGGCGGGGCGTCGTGGTGGTGGCGGGAACCGGCTCGGCCTGCGTGGCCGCCGCCGGGCCGGACGTGGGCCCGCCGGTCGTGATCGGCGGATGCGAGTACCTGGGCAGCGACGAGGGCAGTGCGTACGCGCTCGGTGTGGCCGGTCTGCGGGCCGCCGTACGGGGAGCGGACGGTCGAGGGCGGCCGACCACGCTGTTCGCGGCGCACGGCCCGCGCGAACTGGCCCGTCGGCTGGCCGCCGAGCCGTTTCCCAAGGCCGGGGTGGCCGCGCTCGCGCCCGAGGTGTGCGCGGCCTGGCAGGCGGGCGACGCGGTGGCCGGCGAGGTGGTCGGGGCCGCGCTTGACGAACTGCTGGACGGCGTACGCGCGGCCCGGGACGCGGCCGGACTGAGCGGGACGTGGCGGGCCGTGCTCAACGGCGGCGTCTTCCGGGGATGCCCGCCGTACGCCGCCGAGTTGGGTCGACGGATGGTCACCGAACTGGGCGCGGCCGAACCGCCGACCGTGATCGCCGATCCGGTCGACGCGGTGTACGCCGCGCTGGTCGCGAACGAGGGTTCGCCGCCGAAGAGTTGGGCACACACCCGCAATCTCTGATCTGCCGAAGCGCAGCCGAGCGAGGGGGACCGCCGATGACCGGGACGCCGAACGAGCGGACACCACGAACCGTCACGGGAACCGCCCGGGGAATCGACCCCGGAACCGCCCCTGGCGTCGCCCCACAGCGCCGGGGGCAGCCCGCGACGGAGCTCTCCGCCGGGCCGGCGACCGTGCGCGGGAGTGTCGCGGCGGCGGAGAGCGGGTCGGTCGCCGGACGGCGGGCGCCGGTCGCGGCGGCCGGTTCGGCCGGCGGGGCGCCGATCCGGCTCGGGTTGTGTCTGGCCGCGTTGGCGCCGGTGGGTTTGGCCGGGGCGCTGCGGGTGGCGCGGGACGCGGGGGTGGGCGTGGTGGATCTGCCCGCCGACAGCGGCTTCGCGCTGGTGGATCCCGGGCGGCGGGCCGATCCCGCGCTGCATCGTGAGGTGCGCGCGCGGTGTGCGGAGGTCGGGGTCGAGGTGGGTTGTGTGAGCAACAGCCGGGACACCCAGTTGTTGCTGGGGCCGCACGGGCCGCACACCGACCCGGTGTTCGTCGGGACGGCCGAGGCCAAGCGGGACTATGGCCTGCGCGCCGCGCTCGACACGGTGCGGCTCGCGGCCGGTGTGGGAGCGTCGCAGGTGCGGCTGATGCTGGGGGTGCCCGACCTGGCCCGCTGGTTGTCCTGGTCGGGCAGCGACGTGAGTTGGCAGGACAACGTCGACGCGTGGGCGCTCGCCGCGCGGCCGATCCTGGGCTTGGCGGGCGATCTGGGTGTGCGGGTCGTGGTGGAGCCGCACCCCAAGCAGGTCGCGTACGACCCGGCGAGTGCGAGAGCACTGCTCTCGGCGGTGAGCGGTGTGCACCTGTGCCTCGATCCGGCCAACGTGGCCGCGACCGGACACGATCCGGTGGCCGCCGTACGCGGCTGGGGCGACCGGCTCGCGGCCGTGCACGCGAAGGACCTGCAACGCTGGTCCGGCGCCGAAGAACCGCGCGGCGCCGGTTGGTCGCGCTACGGCCCGGGACCGGCGATCCGCTTCCGCACGCTCGGCGCCGGCGACCTGCCCTGGCCGGCCATCGTGGCCGCGCTGCTCGACGACGACTACCGGGGAGTGATCTACGTGGAACACGAGGACGCCCTACTGCCCACGGAACAGGGCATCACGACCTCGCTCGCGCGACTGCGCACCCTGGTACCCACGGGTGTCGCCACGGGGCGGACCTGGTGACGCTCGAGGGAGTACGCGGCGCGCTGCTCGCGGGCGGCCTGGGCGAGCGGATGGGACCGCTCACCGCCGACGTGTGCAAACCACTGGTGCCGTACGCCGCGTCCGGCCGGCTGGTCGACTTCAGCGTGGCCAACGCGGTCCGGTCCGGCCTGCCCGAACTGGTCCTGCTCTCCCAGCACCGGGAATCCGACCTGGTCCGGCATCTGGTCGCACACTGGGACGAACACCCGGGCACCCGGCTGCACTTCGGCCCACACGACGCGTTGGCGCGCAGCGGACCGGGCGCCGTACTGCCCGAGCGTCCGGCCGAACGCGGCACCGCCGACGCGCTGCTCGCCAACGCGGAGTACCTCTTCGCCCCGGGCGCGACCGATCTCCTGATCCAACACGCGGACCACGTCTACGTGTTCGACTACACGCCGATGGTCGCCGCACACCGGGCCTCGGGCGCCGACTGCACGATCGGCGTACAGCGGATCGAACGCCGCTACGTGCACCTGTTCGGCATGGTCGAGGCGGATGCCGAACTCCGGGTGCGAGCGCTGATCGAGAAGCCCGAACGGCCCACCTCGGACCTGGTGTTCACCGCGTTCTGCGTGTTTCGCATCGACGCGCTGCGCGCGGTGCTGGCGGACCTGGCCGCGCTCGGCGAGGACGGCTGGCAGCACGACATCAGCCGCGACGTACTGCCCGCGATGATCGCCGGCGGCCGGCGGGTGACGGCGTACCCGGTGCCGGACTACTGGGCCGACATCGGCACGGTCGACCGGTACCGCACCGAGCAGTTGCGACTGCTCGACCACCCGCATCCGATCGCCTCCCACGCGCTCCCGCGCACGTTGGCCGGTCTGCCGGACGGGTTTCCCAGGTACGTCGACGGGAGTCTGCTGGGAGCCGAGATGCCGGCGGGAGCGCGCGTCGAGCGCAGCGTCGTGCACGCCGGCTGCCGGATCGAGCCGGGCGCGACCGTACTGCGCTCGGTGCTGTTGCCGGGCGCCGTGGTCACCGCCGGGAGTACGGTCCGGGAAACGATCGTCACATCGACCGGGATCGTGACGCCGAACGGTGCCGCCCGTGCGACCGACGCCGGCCCGTTCCGGGTGGGCCCACTCCACACCGACTCGCCTCCCGACCCCGTCAGGAGAGCGCACGATCCAACGCCTCCGCCGTGATGAACGACGTGTGGGTCCCGGCCGTCCGCACCGCGTGCGCACCGGCGTGGGTGCCGGCGGCGGCGCAGCCGGCCCAGTCGCGGCCGGCGAGGTAGGCGTACAGGAACCCGGAGACGTAACTGTCCCCGGCCCCGTTGGTGTCCACCACCTCGTCGGCCCGCATCGCGAGCGCCGGTACGTGCCGCAGCGGCAGGTCGGGCAGGGCCAGGTAGCTGCCGCGACCACCCGCCATCGCGACCACGACCTTGGCCCGCCCCCGGGAGAGCACGTCGCGCGCGGCCTCCTCGACCCGGTCGCCGAGCCGGTGTGTGGAGGTGAACACCAGGTCGGCGCCATACGCGAAGTCGGCCCGGGAGGGGTCCTTCCCGTCCCAGCCGTGCAGGTCGGTCGAGGTGGATACGCCCGCCTCGATCGCCTCGGCCAGCGCGGGGCGGGACCAGCCGCCGATCGACACGTGCGCGTGCCGGGTGCGGGCGATCGCCGGGCGATACAGGTCGGGGTCGACGACCAGGTCCGCCGGCAGTCGGCCGTCGTGCAGGGACAGCCGTTCGCCGTCCGGGCCGACCAGGTTGACGCTGCGCGGGGTGCCGTGGGCGTCGGTGACGTGCGCGAAGGAAAGGCCCTGCTTCGCGTAGTGGTCCAGGACGAAGTCCGCCTCCGGGTCGGCGCCGAGTACGGCGGCGAAGTGTGTGCGCAGGCCCAGCGCCCGACAGCCGAGCGCCACTCCGTTGCCCGTGTGCGCGACGTACTGCCGGATCGGCGGAACCTTGAAGTCGTGTATCGGCAAAGGAAGTTCAGGCACCCGGACGATGATGTCCACGCCCACGCCGCCGACCACGAACACATCCAGTTCAGCCATCGCCGCCTCCGCGGGTGTGCGCGTAGCTGACCTCGGCGGCGGGGGAGACCAGGAGCGCGGCGTGGATCTCCTCGTCGCTCACGTCGTCGGTGATCACCGTCTCACCGAGCGCGGTGGGCAACACGAAGCGCAGCCGGCCGTCCCGGATCTTGCGGATCTGACCGAGCGCCTCGACGGTGCCGGCGGGATCCAACCGGGCGGGCAACGCGGCCAGTGTGGTGGGCAGTCGGACCCGATCGAGCAGGCCGGTCACCCGCGCGCACAGGGCCGGGTCGAGCAGCCCGCGCCGTTCGGCGATCCGGGCCGCGCAGGCCATGCCGAACGCGACCGCCTCGCCGTGCAGCACCGGCCCGTAGCCGGTCACGGTCTCCACCGCGTGTCCGATGGTGTGCCCGAAGTTCAGTGGCCGGCGCAGGTCCCGCTCGTACGGATCGCGGGCGATCAACCGGCACTTGAGCACGCTGGAGGCGTGCACGAGGGCGGCGGTGGGCACCGGCTCGGTGGCCAGGATGGCCTCGTGGCGGCGCTCGATCAGCTCGAACAGCTCGGGGGAGGCGATGATCCCGGTCTTGATCGCCTCGGCGAGTCCGGCGCGCAGCCCGCGACCGTCCTGGGTGCTCAGGTAGCCGACGTTCGAGATCACCGCCCTGGGCTGGTAGAAGGCCCCGATCAGGTTCTTCGCGGAGGGATGGTCGATGGCGACCTTGCCGCCGAGCGCGGCGTCCACGTGCGCGAGCAGCGTCGTGGGCACGTTGATGTACGGCAGGCCGCGCATGTACGCGCTGGCCACCCATCCGACCGTGTCCATCACCACACCGCCGCCGACCGCGAGCAGGATGTCGCGGCGCGCGAGCGAGGTGCCGGCCAACCAGTCCAGCAGCGTGCTCGCGGTGCGCAGGTTCTTGCTGCCCTCGCCGGCCGGGAACGACGTGCCGACCACGTCCAGTCCGGCGGCGCCCAGGAGTTCGGCCAGTCGGCGCGCGTGCAGCGCGAACACGGTGTCGTCGGTGATCAGCGCGACCCGCCGGCCGTCGATCTCGGCGCACAGCCGGGCGAGCGCGGTGTCCTCGTCGAGGCAGACATGCACCGGATACGTGTCGAGCCGCCGGGCGGAGGCCATGATCGGGTCGACCGGGCCGCGTGGCAGCGCGAGCTGTTCGGACACTCGGACGTATTCGGTCATATATTCACACCCCGGTGGCTCAACGAAGACGTCGCAGACAATCCGGATATTCGCTGCCGAAATAATTACGGCGAGTGCTACGAAAAGTCAACAACGCCTCACCCAGAGTGCGTCCGCGCGGTATAGCAGACCACACCGCGCTATTCCCGGGCATTCGCCAATACGGGAAACTTCGCCCGGAAACGGCCTACGCGGCGGGCCGGGCCGGGTCCGGCGTTCCGGTCCTCTCGGGCGCGGTCGCCGCGATCTGCTCGACGTTGACCTCCCCCCACACCCCCAGCGGCAACAGCGCCTCGTTGAGCGACCGGCCCAGCGGGGTCAGGGAATACACCACCTTCGGCGGGACCTCGCGAAACACCTCGCGGTGCACGATTCCGCGGGCCTCCATCTCGCGCAGCTGCTGGATCAGCATCTTCTCGCTGATCCCGGGGACGGCCCGGCGCAGCTCACCGAACCGCCGCTCTTCGACATGCAGCTCCCACAGGATCAACGCCTTCCACTTGCCGCCGATGACATCCATCGCGGCATCGAGCCCGCACTGATAGCGCCGAGCCATGCGCGTCTCCTCCCGACCGGGCCTCATCGATCCTTACCGACAGGTAGGTACCCCTCCATATTGTCGGTACGCATTCGGCCGAAAGCAAAGCAATCCTCGATCGGGCCGTGTCGAGAACACGGAACCGGGCGGCGCTTGGGCGAGCATGGCGGGATGAGCGAGGTGACCGTGTCGCGGGTTTTCGAGGTCAGTACCGGGCGGCGGGAGCGGGTGTACGACCTGAGCGCGATGTGCGCGGGATTTTTGCGGGAGGTGGCCGGTGGGCGGGACGGGTTGTTGAACGTGTTCGTGCCGCACGCGACGGCCGGGGTGGCGGTGTTGGAGACCGGGGCGGGCAGTGACGACGACCTGCTCGCGTTGTTGGCGGACCTGTTGCCGGCCGACGATCGGTGGCGGCATCGGCACGGCAGCCCCGGGCACGGGCGCGATCACGTGTTGCCCGCGCTGATTCCGCCGCACGCGACGCTGCCGGTGATCGGCGGTGAACTCGCGTTGGGGACGTGGCAGTCGGTCACGATGGTCGACACCAACCGGGACAACCCGGACCGGACGGTGCGGCTGACCTTCATGGGCTGAGCCGGTGTGGGCAGCTTGCCGAAGAAGCAACTGGCGGAAACCACGCGGCCCGTGCCGCGCGCGTGCGCCACGCGCTGTTCGGCCACGCTCTGTTGGGGCGCAAAGTCGTCGGTTCGGTGCGCCGGTTCGGGCCGCCGCGCTTGTCCGGCGACGACGTGTCGGCCGCGTGTGCTGCGATGGACGCGGCGTTCGTGCTGCTCACAGCGGTGGGAAGGGGCGACGGCGGTCGCGCGGGCCGACGTTCCTTCGGCTGTTCGGGGGCTGTCGGGGTGTCGTACGCGCGGGTCGCCCACAGGTCGGCCGAGCCCATGACTAGCCTTACGTAACCGTCCTGAGCATCGGGACGGCGTCCCTCACACAGGTAAGGATTCGCCGATGGGTTTGAGGAGTCTGCTGCGCAACGTCTTTCGTTCGCGGGCGTCCCGCGAGGCGGCGGAGACACCCGAGACGACGGACGTGACCGCGGCGCCGACCGACCTCCAGGACACGCCGACCGAGTCCCCGGTCGACGTGCCGGATCCGGTCGCCGAATCGGCGCCGAAGGCGCGCCCCGAGCCGGCCGTGAGACCGGAGCCGGTGATCGTCCCCGAGCCGATGGCCGTCCGCGACTCCGCGGTTTCGCCGGAGCCGGAGGCCGTCTCGGAGCCGGCGGTCGTTCCGGAGCCGGTGGTGGTCTCGGAGCCGGTGGTCGTTCCGGAGCCGGAGGCCATCCCGGAGCCGGTGGTCGTGTCGGAACCGGTGGTTATTCCGGAGTCCCGGGCGGAGTTCGACACATCCGGGTCCGCGCAGGCGTCGATCGCCGTGCCGGCGCAGTCGATCGCGACGCCCGTCGAGACCGAACCGACCAAGTCGGAAGCCGAGATCGAGAAGGAGATCGAGCGGGAGGCCGTCGTCACGCAGGCCGCCGAGGCCGAGGTCGAGTTCGAGGCGCCCGTGCCGGCACCGGCCGAGGACCCGGCCGATGTCGAGGTCGCGGCCGAGCCGTTCGTGGTCGCCGAGGCCGCGGCGGTGCCGACCACCATCGCCGTGGTGCCGCCCGCCCGCGCCGAGGAGGCCGCTCCCGTCCTCGGCGCTCGTGCGGAGGCCGCCGCGGCGGCCGTGGGCAAGTGCGGTCTCACCGGCCGCAACGTCGCGGTGTACCTCGTCCTGGACCGCTCGGGCTCGATGCGTTCCTACTACAAGGACGGCACGGTGCAGCACCTCGCCGACCAGACGCTCGCGCTGTCCGCGCAACTCGGCGAGGCCGTTGTGCCGCTGGTGTTCTTCTCCACCGACATCGACGGCGTCGCCGACCTCGATCCCACCAACCACGTGGGACGGATCGAGGAACTGCACGGCTCCTACGGGCACATGGGCCGGACCAACTACCACCGGGCGATCGCCGAGGTGGTCGAGCACTACCGCGCGTCCGGCAGCACCGACCCGGCGCTGGTGATCTTCCAGACCGACGGTGCGCCGACCAGCCGTCCCGCCGCGGCGAAGGCGCTGTGCGAGGCGGCCGGACTGCCGATCTTCTGGCAGTTCATCGGCTTCGGCGACCCCGAGGCCAAGGGCTTCGATTTCCTCCGCAAGCTGGACGAACTCTCGGTGCCGGAGCAGCGCGTGGTGGACAACGCGGGCTTCTTCCACGCCGGACAGGACCCGAGGCTGCTCGCGGACGCCGAGCTCTACGACCAACTCCTGCTGGAGTTCCCGGAATGGCTGAACGAGGCGGTCGCGGCGGGCGTCCTGGCGGCCGGCCCGGTGGACGCGTTGGTGTAGGCGCCGGTGCAGGCGCATTCGCGGGATCACGCCCGACGGTCGGCCATGGGGTCGACCGTCGGGCGTTTCCGCGGCCGGGTCAGGTTCCGGAGGGGAGTGGGAGCAGCAGGCTGATCACCGTGCGCGTGGCCTGTGCCAGGGCCGCGTCCAGGACGTGTACGGGGTCGAACAGTTGCCCTTCGGGATCGCTCGACGTGTAGGTCTCGTGCAGGATGTCGTACGACAGGCCGAGCAGCGCGTGTTCGGTGAGTTCGGGCAGGCTCGGGGCGCCCGACACGAACCTCGCCAGGTGCAGGGCCGGTGCGGTCGACGTCCGGGACAGCACCGAATGGGCCGGGCTCCCCTCCTCCGCAAGGTGGTTGCCCATCCGTAGATAGCCTGCCCCGGCCCCGGGCACGATGCCGTGTTCGAACGCGGAGTGCACGATCGCGACGCTCTTGCGCAGCAGTTCGATCTGTTGCGACGCGGCCTCCTCGTTCGCCGCGCCGACCCGGATCTGTGCCGTGCTTCCCTCCGAGACCACCTGCCAGGACCGGCCCGGACCGGTCGTCACGGTCACCGTGCCCTCGCGGCCGACCCGATCGATGGCCTCGGCGACGGCGCTCGCGGTCCGGCGCCCGGTGGCGGCGGCCACCAGGCCCCGGATCTGCCGGTCCTCGATCGGCACCGCCGAGGAACGCAACCACGCGCGCGCCACGTCCGTCTGCCGCACCAGGTCCCGGATCAGGGTGAGCGGGTCGACCGTGTCCTGTGCGATCAGCTCGCGACAGCGCGTCGCCATGGCGTCGGCCAGGAGTATCGCGGTGACGGTCCCGTCGTGGGCGTCCTCGGCGACGCGCTCCAGCAGCCGGACGGCCATCCGGGCACCCGGGTGCAGTCGAGTGTCCAGCCGGGCCAGGATCGACTCGGCGGCTCGCCCCGCCGACCCGCGCAGCCAGTCGTCGTTCGCCGCGTCCTTGCCCAAGGGGCCGTAGCGACGTGCGAGGGCCCTGGCGATGTGGGAGAACCCGATCGCGAGGTCGTCGACCTCCGCCGGCTGCGATCCGGTGGTCGTCGGGCCGGTGACCTGAGCCGACGGCCTCGGCCATGCCGCGTTGCGCAACACGCAGATCCGTGCCGCGGTGTTGCGGTTGCTCTGCTGTGGGAGTTCGCGACCTCGGGCGGCCAATCGGTGGTGCAGCGCGAGATACAGCGACTCCATGTCGATCAACTCGGCCGCATCCTCGACGCCCTCGTTGACGATGTTGATCAACTCGCCGGTGAACGCGGTGAATTCCTCGTCCGGTGGGGCCGCCGCCCGGCGGGTCTCGGCGGTCGCGGTGAGCACGCTGGTGCCGGCCACGGCCACCTGCCCGGCCCGATCCCGCCCGCTCATCGCGCCGACCATCGCCCGGCCGCTCCAACAGCAGTCCATGATCAGCACCTTGCGCGGCGCGCGGGTGCTCGGATCACGCAACACCCGGCGCACGTCGTCGAAGCGCAGCGCGGTGTACATGCGATCCGGGCGGGTGTTCGGCAGCGCCAGGTGGAACGAGTCGTCGAGATGGTCCACCAGGCCGTGCCCGGCGAAGTAGACGAGCAGCGTGTCCCGGGCCTCGGCCGCCGCGTGGGAGAGCGCGTCCAAGACCTCGCTCGCCGAGGCCGGTTGGCCGACCACCGTGCAATGGCCTGCGGGCAGGCCCCAGTGTCGCGGGTCGCACAACAGTCGGCTCAGCTCCTGGAGATTGCGAAGCACCGCGGGCAAGTGCTCCAGATGCGCGTACGCGTGCGTACCGATCAACACCGCGCGCGAGGCCGCCGGATCGGCCAGTTCCGCCGCCGGCACCGTCACGCAGGGTCCCCGGGCTCCTCCAACGCGCGTACGGCCCGGCCGATGTCCGCCTCCGTGGCGCCGGTCAGCACCACTTCGACCTCGCCGCGCCGGATCACGATGTCGGGGCCGCCCGGGCCCGACATCGGCGCGCGCGAGCGGCGCCAGCCGGCGATGGCCGTCATCAGGCCGCCGAGCGCGATGCCGTTGCTCAGCACGATGTTGACGACGTCGAGGGTGGTGCCCATGGCGCCCGTCGTGTCGTCCTCGGCGTAACTGGTCACGGTGCCGCCGCGGACGTCCGGATCCATCGCCAACCACCGTTGCAGTGCGGCGACTTCCGCACCTTCGTCGCCGACTACGCGTACCTGGACGAGCACGTGCCGCCACCCTTCGGGGACCGTCGGGGGCCCGCGTGCGGCGGGCCGACCTGATGCGGGGCCATGATGCCATGTGGCCTTGCGGGCGACGGGGGTGGAGCACGGTTGGCCTCATGCGCCGGCCGGGCTGGTTCGCCTCATGCGCCGGCGGGGCTCGGTTGGCCTCATGCGCCGGCCGGGCTGGGGTGGCCTCAAGCGCCGGCCAGGCTGAGTGGCCTCAAGCGCCGGCCAGGCTGGGTGGCCTCAAACGCCGGCCAGGCTGAGTGGCCTCAAGTGCCGGCCGGGCTGAGGGCCGCGAGCGCCGGCCGGGCTGAGAGCCGCAAGCGCCGGGTGGGATGGGTGGGATCAAGCTCGGCCGGGTCGGGTGGGATCAGACGTTGGTTGGGTTGGGGGTGGGCTCGGGTGTTGGTCGGGTTGAGTGCGGCCCAGGGCTGCGATGTCTGCGGTTGGGTCGGTGGTGAGGGTTGCTGTGGTGGTGACGTGTGCTGCCGCGCGGGCCACCGGGAGGGATGTGGTGGTTGCCTCGGTGGCCAGGAGGAGGTCCTTGGCCAGTGCGGCGATGGTGAAGTCGGCGTCCGTGTAGGCCGCTTGGTCAAGGCGGTCGCGTTTGCGGGCGACCAGGCCGCCGATCGCGCTGCGCGTGAGCACGTCCAGCACGTCCGTGCGGGACAGGCCCAGGTCGGCGCCGAGTCGGATCGCGTCGTGCAGTCCGGCCGCCGCGATGCCCAGGCCCAGGTTGGCGACCAGTTTGAGGGCGGTCGCGGCGCCGACCGGTCCGGCGTACCGCCGTTCGCCCGCGTGCGACCACGCGCGCAACACCGGCTCGGCCGCCGCGACGTCCTCGGGCCCGCCCCCGGTCAGCACGGTCAACGTGCCCGCGCGGACCGCCGGCACCGAGCCCAGGACGGGCGCCTCCACGTACCGCAACCCGGCCCCGCGAGCGGCCACCGCGAGCCGGCGCGACTCGTTCGGAGCCAGCGTGGTCGCGTTGATCACCAGCGTGCCGGGCGCGGCACCGGTGACGATGCCGGCCGGACCGAGCAACACCGCCTCGGCGGCCGGCCCGTCGAAGACGAACAGCACGACGGCGTCCGCGCCCCGCACCGCGTCGGCCGCGCTCGCGGCGGTCGCCGCGCCCGGTATCGTGCGCGGCGTGCGGTTCCACACCGTCACCTCGTGTCCGGCCGCCACCAGCGCCTGTGCGCCCGCCGCGCCCATCCGTCCCAGACCACACGCGGCGATTCTCATTCGGCGGCCTCGTCCGTCTCCGGGACCAGCGCGAACGCCTCGACCTCCAGGAGCAGCTCCGGCAGGAACAGCGCGCCGACCTGGACCGCCGAACTGGCCGGCGGACGGGTCATGTCGACGAACTCGTCGCGGGCCGCGCGGACCGCCGGCAGCTGCCCGATGTCGGTGACGAAGTAGGTCAGCTTGATCACGTCGTCGAAGGTCGCGCCCGCCGCCGCCAGGCAGCGGCGCAGGTTCTCGAACACCTGCCGGGCCTGCGCGCCCGGGTCGTCCCTGCCGACCAGATTGCCGTCCTCGTCGAAGGCGACCTGCCCGGAGACCGCGATCAGCCGGCCGGTGCCGGTGACCACGTTGGTGTAGCCGTTGCCCGGCCGCACGCCCTCGGGCGCCGCGATGTGAGTGAGTCGATCCGCAGTCGTCATGCGCTCATCCTCACCCGTGCGCCATCCATCCCGCCAGCGCATCTTTCGCAGGACTGCCATGCGTGCCACGCATGGCTCTCCGTCGCCGCGCCAGTAGAGTCACCGCGCATGGACCTGCTCGCCCTGCGTTCGTTTCTGGAAGTGTGCCGCCACGGCTCGATCAGCGCCGCCGCGCACACGCTCGGATACACCCAGTCCGCGCTGTCCCGTCAGGTGGCGGGCCTGGAGGCGCGCCTGGGCACCGTGCTGCTGGAGCGGCACGCCCGCGGAGTGCGCAGTACGCCCGCGGGCGACGTGCTGCGCGAACACGCGGCGGCGATCCTGGCCCGGGTCGAGCGGGCCGAGGAGGAGGTGCGGGCCGCCCGGGACCGGGTCGGTACCCGGGTCCGGGTGGGCGCGGTGCCCACCGCCGCGGTATCCCTGCTGCCCGACGCGCTCACCGCGTTCACGGCCGAACTGCCGGGCGTACGGGTCACCTTCGCCGAGGACTTCTCACCCGGACTGATCCCGCGGCTACTGGACGGCGAGTTCGACGTGGCCGTGGTCACCGACTACCCGCCGGGCCTGCCCGCGCACGCGGGGATTCGGCTCACCCACGTGCTCGACGACGAACTGCGCGCCGTACTGCCCGCAGGCCACCGCCTGGCCGGGCGTGAGGTGATCGACCTGGCCGAACTCGCGGACGAGACCTGGGTGGAGGACTACGAGGGTGCCGCGGCGGTGCTCACCGGGGCATGCGCCCGGGCCGGGTTCACGCCGCGGATCGACATCGAGTGCGGTGGGTGGTTGGGCAAACAGGCGTTCGTGGTGGCCGGGTTCGGGGTGATGCTCGCGCCCGGGCTGCTGACCCGGGCGATCCACCCCGAGTTGACCCTGCACCGGCTCGCCGATCCACCCCGACGCAGCGTGTACGCGGCCCGCCCGCAGCGTCCCGACCCGGCGAGCGCGGACGCGGTGGACCGCTTCGTCGCCGCGCTCGTCCACGTGGCCGCCCACCAAGATCGTTAAGCCTGTCCGGGCAGGTTTCACCAGATCGGGCGAGAACCGATTCGTCGCCCGCTCCCGGGCGTTCGCGCGACCTAGCGTGTGCCGTGGCGAAAGGGGCGCACCGTATGCCACAACCCTTCGAACTCCCGCAGTTCTACGTGCCGTACCCGGCGCGGCTCAACCCGCATCTGGCGGGCGCGCGCGAGCATTCCAAGGCCTGGGCCCGACGGATGCGGATGATCGAGGGCTCGGACATCTGGGACGAGCACGACTTCGACTCGCACGACTACGCACTGCTGTGCGCGTACACCCATCCCGACTGCACGGGCCCGCAACTCGACCTGGTCACCGACTGGTACGTGTGGGTCTTCTTCTTCGACGACCACTTCCTGGACATCTTCAAACGCACCCACGACACGGCCGGCGCCAAGGCGTACCTCGAACGCCTGCGCGCGTTCATGCCGGTCGATCCCACCACCCCGGTCCCGGCCCCGACCAATCAGGTCGAGGAGGGACTGGCCGACCTGTGGGCGCGCACCGTACCGAGCATGTCGCAGGACTGGCGGGAGCGGTTCGCCGAGAGCACCCAGGCGCTCCTGGAGGAGTCGCTGTGGGAACTGGCGAACATCAACGAGGGCCGGGTCGCCAACCCCGTCGAGTACATCGAGATGCGGCGCAAGGTCGGCGGCGCGCCCTGGTCGGCCAACCTGGTGGAGTACGCGGCGGGCGCCGAGGTGCCCGCGGTGATCGCGGCCTCGCGCCCGATGCGGGTGCTCAAGGACACCTTCGCCGACGGCGTGCACCTGCGCAACGACCTGTTCTCGTACCAGCGCGAGGTGGAGAACGAGGGCGAAAACGCCAACGCCGTCCTGGTCTTCGAGAAGTTCCTCGGCTGCACCACGCAGGAGGCCGCCGAGGCCGTCAACGAGTTGCTCACATCGCGGCTGCACCAGTTCGAGCACACCACCTTCACCGAACTCCCGCCGCTGTTCGTGGAACACGGCCTGGACCCGCAGTCCTGCATGGATGTGATGGCCTACGTCAAGGGCCTCCAGGACTGGCAGTCGGGCGGGCACGAGTGGCACATGCGCTCCAGCCGGTACATGAACGGCGCCGGAGCGAGCGGGGATTCGACCGGTGGCCTCGGGACACCCACGGTGGCCGGGGTGTTGGCCGGGCCTCAGGGGATGGGCACCTCGGCCGCGCGGATCCTGCCGGGACTGGTCGCCGGACTGAACAGCGGGCTGCGCGGATTCACACATGTGCCCTTCCAGTCGGTCGAGCCTTACGACATCCCGGACTTCTACCTGCCGTTCGCGCCGCGACTGAACCGACACCTGGACACCTCCCGGGAGAACGTGGTCGAGTGGGCCGCGCGGATGGGCATCACGGGGGAGGGCATCTGGGACGAGCGGGCCCTGCGCGGATTCGACCTGCCGCTGTGCGCGGCGGGCATCGCGCCGGACGTGTCGCTCGAGCAACTCGACGTGGCCTCGGCGTGGTTGACGTGGGGCACCTACGGCGACGACTACTACCCGATCGTGTTCGGCCGCTCGCTCGACCAGGTCGGCGCGAAGGCCTACACCGAGCGGCTCAAGACGCTGATGCCGGTGGACGGCGAGGCGGCGCCGGTGCCGACGGACGCGCTCGAGCGCGCGCTGGCCGACCTGTGGTCGCGCACCGCCGGGCCGATGCCGCCCGCCTCGCGGCTCAGGTTCCGGCGCACCATCGAGGAAATGATGGACAGTTGGCTGTGGGAGCTGGCCAACATGGCGCTGAACCGGATCCCGGATCCGGTCGACTACATCGAGATGCGCCGCCGCACGTTCGGCTCCGATCTGACCAAGAGCCTGTCCCGGCTCTCGCACGGCGAGGTGGTGCCGGACCAGGCGTACCGCTCGCGCGCGGTACAGGCGATGGAGAACTCGGCGGCCGATTTCGGCTGGATGATCAACGACGTGTTCTCCTACCGCAAGGAGATCGAGGTCGAGGGGGAGTTGCACAACCTGCTCCTGGTGGTGCGCAACTTCTTCGGCTGCGACTTCGACCAGGCGCTGGTGATCGTGAACGACCTGATGACCTCCCGGATGCGTGAGTTCGAGCGGGTCGTGGCCGTGGAACTCCCGGCGATGTACGAGGACCTGGAGCTGACCCCGGCGGCCCGGGAGGCACTGGACGCGTACGCGGTGGCGCTCGGCGACTGGAACGCGGCGATCCTGAAATGGCATCAGGACTGCCGGCGCTACGCGGATCCCGAGCCGCTGGTGCCGTTTCCGTGGCAGGTGGCCCGGAGCCCGGCAGGCTCGGCGGGCCCCGCAGGCCCGGCAGCGGCCCGCGTGCCGGTCGAGCCGTCGGCGGTTCCCCGGGTGCGGTACGGGCCGCGTGGGCTGGGCACCTCGGCCGCCCGCGTGGCCGGCATGCGAGCGGGCGTCGCGGTGCGGTGACGTGTACGCGAGTGCGGGCGGTCCGCAGGCCGCCCGCACTCATGCCGGACGGGCCGAAGAGCGGCCCGTCCGGCAGGCGAAGGCTTCCGGTCGCGGCCGGGCCGTGCGCGCGACCCGACGCGACGCGACCGAGAGACGTGTCGTGACAGGCGGGACGCGAGGTGCGCGAGCGGGCGCCCTGCCGCGCGTCGCGGCGGGTCCGCGAGCGGCCGGGTGTACGGCTAGGCGTGTGGCGCGACCAGCGCGAGCGACGAGCCCAGCAGATGGTCGACCAGTGCCAACAACACGTCCCGGCCCGAGGACCGCACCCGCACGTCGCACGGCAGGATCGGGACGTCCGGACCGAGGTCGAGCGCGTCGCGGACCTCCGCGACCGTGTACTCCACGGCCGCGTCGAAGCGGTTGATCGCGACCACGAACGGGATGCCGCGACGCTCGAAGAAGTCGATGCTGCCGAAGCCGGCGTCCAGGCGCCGGGTGTCGACCAGCACGATCGCGCCCAGCGCGCCGATCGCCAGGTCGTCCCAGAGCGACCAGAACCGCTCCTGGCCGGGCGCGCCGAACAGGTACAGGACCAGATCCTCGGACAGCGTGATGCGACCGAAGTCGAGCGCGACCGTGGTGCGCGACTTGGCCTCGACGCCCGCGAGATCGTCCACGCCCACGCCGACCTCGGTCATCACCTCCTCGGTGTGCAGCGGCGGCACCTCGCTGACCGTGCCGACCAGGGTGGTCTTGCCGACCCCGAACCCGCCCGCGATCAGGATCTTGACCGCCGCCGCGTCCTCGGGCAGCCGGTCAGAGCCGAAGGAGACCATCACGTACCTTCTTCAACAAAGCGGGATCGGGAGTGCGGGCCAGGGCCAGCGGGGCGCGTACGGTCACCAGGCCGTCGCGCAGCAGGTCGTCGACGAGCACCTTGGTGATGCTCACCGGGAGGTCGATCAGCGCGGCCACCTCGGCGACCGCCTGCGGCTCCCGACACAGTTCCAGGATGTGCTGATGCTCGGGCTGCCGGCCGCGACTGTCGCGAACCTTGCGACGCCCACCCGAGGACTGCTCCTCGGCGGCCGCGGCCCGGCCTGCCGGCTCGTCCGGCGCGACCGTGGTGACCAGCGTGATCAGAGTCAGGTCCGCGTCGCGCACGGCCTTGGTCCGGCCGCGCGTGAGCGTGTACGGGCGCACCAGCGGACCGGCGTCCTCGTCCCAGGGCTGCTCCCAGCGGGACGTCACGCCCGGCCACCCGCCGGATCGTCGGCCTCGGCGCGTGGTCGGGTGCCGAGGTACTCGCCGACCTTCTTCACCAACATGTTCATCTCGAACGCCACCACCCCTACATCCGCGCTCTGTTCGGACAGTACGGCCAGATGCGCGCCCTTCCCCGCGGCCGTCAGGAAGAGGAACGCGTCGTCCATCTCGACCAGCGTCTGGCGCACCGAACCGCCCGCGAAGCCCCGGCCGATGCTGCGGGCCAGGCTCTGCAGCCCGGCCGCCGCGGCGGCCAACTGCTCGGCGTCGTCGCGCGGGATGCTCTCGGACCGGCTCATCAGCAGTCCGTCCTCGGACAACACGATCGCGTGCCGGGTCTGATGCACGCGCTTGACCAGATCGGTCAACAACCAGTCCAGGCGACTGTCGGTGGCGGTGGTGGCCGTGCCGCCGGCGAGATCGTGCGTGTTCGTCATGACGGTTCCCCAGGGTGCGTGGTGCTTCCGGCGACGGGGTTCGGGCCCGGTACGGGCTCGGTCCCGGTTCCGGGTTCGGTCTCGATCGCGGACTCGTCGCCGGCCGCGTTCGGTTCGGACGCCTCGCGCGCGCGTTGGCTCGCGAATCGGAACGAGGACAAGGTAGCCGCAGCTTCGCGAGGTGAGGAGGGCTTCGACCCGGTTCGCGGGTCCGGCTCGCTCGCGATGCCCGATTCGCCGTGCAACGGCATCGGCAGATTGCGCTGCCGAACCCGGCGCGGCAGCGCGCGGCGGCCGTCGGCGGTGGTCTCCTCGGCGGCCGAGCCGGCCGCCGAGGATGCGGGAGTCGGCTCGGCCCCGGCCTCGGACGCGGGAACCGTCGGTACGCGCTCCAGCGAGCGGACCACCGGATCGGGGTGCTGCCGAGCGGGCGGGCGCGTCCGGGAGACGTCCTCGTCCTCGGACTCGTGCACCGATTCGGACGCCTCGCCCGCCTCGGCCGCCGGTTCGCCCGTGGGCTCGGCGTCCGCCGTCGCCGCGAGCGCGTGCTCGAACGGTCCAACACTTACCGGCTGATCGGCGGGCGTACCCGACTCCCGGGAGATCAACTCCTCGGGCAGGAACACGATCGCCAGCGTGCCGCCGTACGGCGAGGGCCGCAGCGTCACGTCGACCCCGAGCCGGTCGGCGAGTTGCGCGACCACGAACAGGCCCATCCGCACGTCCTCGGCGAGGGCGATCACGTCGAAACTGACCGGCACCGCCAACTGCCGGTTGGCCGCCGCGTACTCGTCCGCCGACATGCCCAGCCCGCGGTCCTCGATCTCGATCGCCAGACCCTTGGCGACCGACACCGCCCGCACGTGCACGGGCGTGTCCGGCGGCGAGAACATCGCCGCGTTCTCGACGAGTTCGGCCAGCAGGTGGATCACCCCGCCCACCGCCGGACCGGACAGTTGCAGATCACGGTCGGAGTAGACCTCGACCCGGTGATAGTCCTCCACCTCGCCCACCGCGCCGCGCACCACGTCGACGATCCGCACCGGGCGACTCCAGCGCCGGCCCGGCCGGTTGCCGGTGAGCACCACGAGGTTCTCCTCGTACCGGCGCAGGCGGGTGGCCAGATGGTCGATCGTGAACAGCTCGCGCAGCAGTTCCGGATCCTGGTGGCGGCGCTCCATCGCGTCCAGCTCACCGATCTGACGGTTCACCAGGGACTGGGTGCGCAGCGCGGTGTTGACGAACACCTTGGCGAAACCCTCGCGCTGTCGAGCCAGTTGTACCGCGCCGTCCAGCGCGGCCCGCTGCGCGGCGTTGAACGCCGAGGCCACCTGGCCGATCTCGTCCCCGCTCGCCGGCACGTCCGGCGCCTCGACCGCGAGGTCGACCCGCTCACCGCGCTGCAACCGCTCGATGACCACCGGCAGCCGATGTGAGCCAAGTTCGACCGTCGCGTCGCGCAGCCGGGACAACCGCCGGCGCACCGCGCGGGTCACCCGCCAACACAACAGGGCGCCGATCAGCACGAAGCCGAGGCCGATCGCGCTGAGCAGGTACACCTGGTTCCAAGTGTCCTCGGTGGCCTGGTCGCCCGCCTCGAACACCAGGTCCACCCGGGCGAAGTCGAAGGCCGTGTTCGGCAGCGCGAGTTGATCGAACGTCTCGCGCCACTTCGCCAGCTCGGCGGGCAGCGCGATGCCGGACGCGGCGCCGCGCTGGTCCCTGGGGGTGTCCACCGCGGCGATGATCGCGTCCTCCATCGCGGCCAACTCGCGCCAGGCCGGGCTCTGGGTGAGCGCCATGTACAGCGGACGCAGCCGGTCGGGCAGGAACGGCTCGATCTCGTCCTCGAGCGTATGCCGCCGCACCCCCACGTTCTGCACGAAACCGGCGAAGTCCGGCTGGCTCAACCGCCCGCCGGGCTGCGCGAACGAGACCGTCATGTCCTCCTGCGCCATCGCCTCGCCGGCGCGGAACTGGATCACCAGGAACTGGCCCTCGAAGGTGACATCGACATCCGACGTCTCGGCCAACGCCTGCACGATGGAGATCTGGTTGGCGACCTGCTTCGTGTAGTAGCCCAACCAGCGATCCCGGCCGGTCGCGCCGGTCGCGTCCACCTGACGTCGGACGTCGGGGAGTTCGGCCAACTCCGGGGCCACTCGACCGGCCCGGTACATCACATTGCCCGGCGTTTCCGCGGCGTCGCTGTTCGCGAACGCGACGAACGACCGTACCGCCTCGTCGGTCTTGGCCCGCTGCGCGCGCAGCGCCTCGGTCGCGGCCGGCGACGGCTTGGCCATCCACGCCGCGGTCAGCCGCCGTTCGAGTTGCAGGCCGACCATCGTGTTGTAGGCGGGCGTACCGGCCCGTTCGGCCACCGAGACCTGGTGGTCCAGGCCACTCGCGTGGTCGGCCAGTCGGTAGGTGGCGATGCCCCACAGGGCGACCATCGCGACCGAGGGCACCACGGTCAGCATGACCAGCAGGGTCCGGATCGACGGCGTACGACGCGACCGCGAGCGGCCCGCTCGGGTCCGGCCGGTCCCGGGGACGCGCATCAGTTTTCTCATCGACTCTCCCGCAAGGGCAACCCGGCCCGAAATGCGGTTGCCGCGACCCGGCCGAAGGTACCGGCGGGGCACCCGACAGAATCCACGCAGTCCGCGTGGGGAACTTCCCGCCCGTGCGGCACATACCGTGCACAAAGACGATCACGCGCCGCGCCGAGGCGACACGTGATCGGGCGCACACTCGGCGATACCCCAAGGAGCGGCCCGGCATGCACACCGCGACCGGCATCGGCCGGCGGATCGCGTACTGGCGGGTACGTCGAGGCTTGACCCAGGCCGAATTCGCGCGCCTGATGGGCCGATCCGTGCGCTGGGTCGAGGACGTGGAGGCGGGCCACCGGCAGGCGGATCCGCGCCTGTCGTTGCTCACCAGGGCCGCGCGGGTGCTGCACATCGGGATCGACCGACTGCTGCCCGAGGAACCGAACCGGGAACAGCACGAGCACGATCCGCTGGGCGCGGTGCGGGCCGCGCTGCGCCGGGTGGACATCGCGCCGGCCGCCGGCCCGGGATCCGTCCGGCGGATCGATCTCGCGATGCCGCGCCGAGAGTTGAGCTACGGGTGGACCGCGTACACGGCCGCGGACTACGGGTGCCTGGATCGGGTGGTGCCGCCGGTCCTGGCGGCGACGGTGCCGATCGCGGGGGCGGTCGGGTCCGACGCGTGCGCGCGGGCCGCCGTCCGGTCCGCCGCGCTGGGCCTGGCCTCCGCCGCCGCCCAGGTGTTCGGCGACGCCGACCTGGCCTGGCGCGCGGCCGATCGGGCGATCACCGCGGCCGGGCACAGCGGCGACGCGGTGGTCCTGGCGCGTGCGGCCCATCGGCTGACCGGTGCCATGGCCTGGCACGAAGGCGCGGGGGCCGCCGTCGAGTTCGCCCTCGGGGCGGAGGCGGACCTGGCTTCGGCGCTGGACCTGCGCGGCCGGGCGGGCCGAGCGGCGCTGCGTACCCTGCGGTTGGGCGCGGCACTGGCCACGGCCCGACTCGGCGATCGCCCCGCCACCCGCGATCTGCTGGAGGGGGCCGAGCGGGCCGACCCCGGCGCGATCCAGGTGCCGCTGTACCGGGTGACCGCACACGTACTGCTGGGCGAGTACGCGCGGGCCGTCGCCGGTCGGTTCTCCCCGGACGCGCTGGCCGTCCTGCCGCGCGGTCGTCAGGCCCGGCACCTGATCGACCTCGCCCGCGCGCTCGCCGCGCTCGGCCGGCGCGGTGAGGCGGTCGGCGCGCTCCTGGAGGCGGAGGCCGCCGCGGCCCAGGAGATCCGCTGTCGGCCGCCGAATCGCCGCTTCGTCCAGGAGATCCTGCGTCTGGACTCGCCGGCGGACGGCGACGAGTCCCGGCTGCGTGCGCTGGCCGCCCGATGCGCGGGAAATGGGTCGTGGGGCCCGGAACGGGCATGGATCATGTAGAACCCGGCGCCGCCGTCGGGTCGGGTAGGACCCGACAGCACCGTCAGGCCACGTACACCGCGCATTCCCAAGGAGCCGCCGTGATCACGATCCTCTTCTTCGCCGTCGGCTTGCTCGTGGTCGTGGCCCTGATCGCGGTCGCGGTCGGCAGGCGCGGGCCCACCATGAGTCACGACGGTCTGGACATCGAGCGGGACCTGACCGGTCGGGCCGAATCCGCCGGTGGCGTCCTCGGGGTGCACACCAACCACGGGACCTTCCCCGGGGTGTAGGGGCACGGCCGGGTAGTTCGGGTGACCCCTCGGCCGCTCGACGCGCGGTCTCCGCGCGGTGTGCCGGGGGTGCGTCCGATGGTGCGTCGTACAGCCGGGCGGTGGCACGTTCGCCCGACGTGGGAGGCTGTGCACATGGGTCTGTTCACGGTCGACGAGGCACACGCGGAGTTGGCCCGGCTGATGCCGGTGCTCGACGAGCTGATCACCGTACGAGCGGACGCGGCGGAGTTGACCGCGGCGCTGGAGCGCGGCGGGGCCCGGTCCGAACTCGGCGGACTGCCCGAACTCAAGGGCATGCAGGCCCGGCTCGACGAACTGATGACGCAGATCCAGCAGACCGGCGCGGAGCTCAAGGGCTTCGCGCCGCTCCTCGTGGACTTCCCGGCCGACCTGGACGGCGTACCGGTGTTGCTGTGCTGGCTGGAGGGCGATCGTCGGCTGGGCTGGTATCACCGTGCCGACCTGGGCTTCGCGGGGCGACGTCCGTTGCCGTAGGGCCGACATTCATTCGGATTACGACAGATCCCACCAGACCTCACCGGACCTCGCCGGATCCCATCGGATCGCGTCGAATCGGGCGAATGTCACTTCGGCCGCGTAGCGTTCCCCGTGGAACGGAACGCTGCCTGGAGGTCACCCATGACGAAGTCCGTCCTGCTCGCCATCGGCACCCGCAAGGGCCTGTGGATCGGTCGCTCGCGCGACGACGGGTCCTGGGCGTACACCGGGCCGCACCACCCGATGACCGGCGTCTACTCGGTCGCGATCGACACCCGGGGGGACACGCCCCGGGTGATGGCGGGCGTCGTCCACGAGCACTTCGGCCCGGTCGTGGTCACCAGCGACGACCTCGGCGCGACCTGGCGCGAACCGGACCTGGGCCGGGTCGGCTTCCCGGCGGACGCGGGCGCCTCGGTCGAGCGGATCTGGCAACTGGTGCCGGGCTCCCGTGCCGAACCCGACGTGCTCTACGCCGGCGTCGAGCCGTCCGCGCTGTTCCGCTCCCAGGACGGCGGCCGTTCCTTCGAACTCGTCCGCGCGCTGTGGGACCACCCGCACCGGCCGCACTGGGAGGCCGGCTTCGGCGGCCAGGCGATCCACACGGTGTTGCCGCACCCCACCGACCCGCGCCGGATCACCGTCGCGATGTCCACCGGCGGGGTGTACGTCACCGAGGACGGCGGCGCGAGTTGGAACCCGTCCAACACCGGCATCCATGTGACGTTCCTGCCCGACGAGTACCCCGAGTACGGGCAGTGTGTACACAAGGTGGCCCGGCACCCGGACCGCCCCGACCGGCTGTTCCTGCAAAACCACCACGGCGTCTACCGCAGCGACGACGCGGGAGCCAGGTGGGAGTCGATCGCCGACGGCCTGCCCGCCGACTTCGGCTTCACCATCGTGGTCCACCCGCACCGCCCGGACACCGTCTATGTGGTCCCGCTCATCGCCGACGCGATGCGCTTCCCGGTGGACGGCCTGTGCCGCGTCTACCGCAGCGACGACGCGGGCAAGTCCTGGACGGCCCTGGGCGACGGCCTCCCGGACGACTTCTGGACGGCCGTGATGCGCGACGCGATGTGCACCGACGACGCCGAGGACGCGAGCCTGTATTTCGGTTCCCGCAGCGGCGAGATCTACCGGGGCCGACACGGCGGCGACCGCTGGGAACGCATCGCCCAACACCTCCCCGACGTCCTGTCCCTGCGGGCGGCGGTGATCTGAGGCGGGAGGGCGCGCGGACCACGGAGCTCGCCCGCCGGCCACGGGCTCGGACGGGCCGCATGCGACGGGGGGACGGTCCCGTGGCGGCGGGGTTCACACACGTTCACGCGACCGCAACCCGGTGGTGGCACTGTGCTCACGTCGGGCTGAGAGGGTCGTGACGTCCTCGCCTCACGCCATCGAAACGAGTCAGCGTGTCCGTCGATCTGCCTGCCGCCGTGTTGTTCGACATGGACGGGACCCTTGTCGACACCGAGCAGTTGTGGTGGGAAGCGGTCGCGGACGTGGCCGGGCGGGTCGGCTACGTGCTCGGGGAGACGGACGCGGCGGACGTGGTCGGGCACGCGATCGGGCACACCGCGGTGTACCTGCACACGGTGGTGGCCGAGGCACCGTGTGTGCACGAGCTGACGGACGCGCTGGACGCGGCGTTCACGACCAGGGTCGCGGATCGCATCGAGCCGCTGCCGGGAGTCGTCGCGCTGCTCGACGCCTTGGCCGCCGCCGAGGTGCCGCTGGCGATCGTGTCGGCGTCGCCGCGCCGGGTCGTGGACCTGGTACGGGACGTGTTGGGGTCGGCCCGGTTCGCGGTGACCGTCGCGGCCGAGGACGTGGCGCGGACCAAGCCCGACCCCGCCCCTTATCTGGCCGCGGCGACCGCGCTCGGGGTCGAGCCGAGCGCGTGCGTCGCGGTCGAGGACACCATGGTCGGCGTCACCTCGGCGGAAGCCGCCGGGTGCGCCGTCCTCGCGGTGTCCTCGACCACTGCGATCACGCCCGCACCGGGCCGCCGAGTGGTCGCGTCCCTGGCCTCGATCGAGGCCGGGGACCTGCACGCGTCCTCGGCGGCGCGGGCGTAGGGCCGCTTCCCGGTCGCGGCCTTCGGAGTGCGGCCTTCCGAGCGCGGCCTTCGGATCGCGCCGGCGCCGGCTCGGTTCAGAGTTCGGCGCAGAGCCGGTCGATCTCGTCGATCTCGGCCGCGGTCAGGTCCGGTTGCCCGACGGCGGACAGGTTCTGCTCCAACTGCCGTACGCTGCTTGCCCCGACGATCACCGACACGACCCGCTCGTCGCGCAGGATCCAGGTCAGCGCGAGCTGGGCGAGGGTCTGGCCCCGACCCTGGGCAAGCTTGTTCAGCGCGCGCAGCAGGGTCAGCCGCTCCTCGGTGAGCGCGTCCTGCTTGAGGAAGTGGCCCACCGCCATCCGCGAATCCTCGGGCACACCGTCGAGGTAGCGATCGGTCAACAGGCCCTGGGCCAGCGGTGAATAGGCGATCAGCGCGGTACCGGTCTCGCCGACCGCGTCCAGCACGCCACGCTCCGGCTCGCGGTCCAGGATCGAGTACGCCGACTGGTTGAGCAGCACGGGAGTGCCGAGGTCGCGCAGGATCGCCACCGCTTGGCGGTGCTCCTGCGGGCCGTAGTTGGAGATGCCGGCGTACAGCGCGCGCCCGGACCGAACGGCCGTGTCCAGCGCGCCCATCGTCTCCTCGAGCGGCGTCTTCGGGTCGTAGCGGTGCGAGTAGAAGACGTCGACGTAGTCGAGGCTCATCCGGGCGAGCGACTGATCCAGACTCGCCAGCAGGTACTTGCGCGACCCACCGTCGCCGTACGGCCCCGGCCACATGTCCCAGCCGGCCTTGGAGGCGATGAACATCTCGTCGCGATAGGGCCGGAAGTCGGCCCGGTAGTGCACCCCGAAGTTCGCCTCCGCCGACCCGTACGGCGGCCCGTAGTTGTTCGCCAGGTCGAAGTGCGTCACGCCGAGGTCGAAGGCCCGGCGCAGTACCGCGCGTTGCACCTCCATGGGCTGGGTGTCCCCGAAGTTGTGCCACAACCCGAGCGACACCGCGGGCAACTCGACCCCACTACGCCCGGCCCGGCGATAACGCATCGATTCGTAACGGTCATCAGCAGCAGAGTGGATCATGCCGACCATCTTCGCCTGTGCGAGCCCCGTTCGGTGCGCGATTTTCACGCCGACATCCGTGGGCACGGTGCGCGTCGGGCGGGTGCCGGTCAGAGGCCACGCACGTGAAGCATGGTGACGACCAGGACGCCGGAGCTGACCTCGTACTCGGTGATCACCCCGGCCAGTACCGCAGTGCGCCGGTCCGGGTTGCCGCGAATCGCGTCACCGTACGTACGCGGCGAGTACGACATGGAGTCGACCGCGCGGTCGAATTCCCGACGCTTCGAGGAGGACAGGGCGTTATACCCGGCGAGCGCGTTGTCCGTGTACTGGACTCGGTATTTGCTCACATTTCGACGGGTGTGCCGTCGGGGTTGTAGAGGCCGCTGTGGTCGCCGGTCGCCACCTGGGTCGTGATGGCGTCGTCGTGGGCGCGCATCTCGGGGGTCTTGGCCCAAGCGGAGGCGACGGCCGGAAGGTTGTCGATGGCGGCGTGGTCGATGTCGTGGTCGAACGCGGCCCGATCGCTCTCGGGGAGGGCGGCGCGGATGTCCGCGAGGGTGCCGGGCAGCTCGACCACGCGGCCGTTGTGGTGGGTGCGGATGACGGGTCGGTCACTCATGCGTACCAGCGTGGCACGAGGCCGCCCGTGACCGACAGTCGGCGCACACCGGCGGCGTACCCGCCTGGCAATGCGCCCCGGCGCACATCGGGCGGCGCATGCGATCGGGTATGTGCCGTACGGCATCAGCAGTGCTCGACGGATCAGGGATCGCGTTCGTTCGCTTATGGACCCTTGACACCCCCAAATCTCGCTCATAAGGTCCAGATCATTCTTTGGCAGGAACAGACGAAGACCACCTGTCGGTGGCTTCGCTGTGCCCTCCTACGCGTTAGCGCTCGCGTGTCGCCGACTGGTCCTTTTTTCCGAGGACGGGTTCATGGCACAGCAGCAGAGCGTCAGAGGCGTCAAGGACGTCGTCGCGCTCATCGACCGACTGGGAAGAATCTCCGGTCGGGCCAAGGTCATCTGGTTCCTCGTGTTCGGGGGCCTCTTCCTCGACGCGTACTCCAACGCCGCGCTCGGCGCCGGGCTCGCCCCGATGACGAAGCAGATGGAGCTGAGCAGTACTCAGGTTTCCATCCTCACCGCCACCGCGCCGGCTCTCGCCATCTTGTTCAATCCGATCGGCGGGTGGTTGGCCACCCGGATCGGGCGGGTGCCCCCACTGCTGATGGCCAAGCTGTTCGCGCTGGCCGGAGCGGTGATCGCGGCCACCGCCGACGACTTCACCGTGGTGTGGATCGGCCGGGTCCTGGTCGGTGTCGCCTACGGGGTCGACTTCGCGGTGGCGATGGCGCTGCTCGCGGAGTACACGCCCAAGTCGCTGCGCGGCCGGCTCAACCTGTGGCAGGGCATCTGGTACATCGCCACCACCGGCAACCTGCTGCTCACCCTGATCTGCTTCAAGTTCGACGTCGGTGCGGACATCTGGCGCTGGTCGGTCGGCTCGGCCGGGGTGATCGCGCTGTCCCTGTTCCTCCTCCAGTGGGCCTTCCTCGTGGAGAGCCCCACCTGGCTGGCCACCAAGGGTCGCCTGGAGGACGCGGTGCGCAACCTGCGCCGGATCTACGGGATCGAGGCCGTCGCCGCGAAGCCTGCCGCCGCGGGAGCCGTGCACGACGACGCGGACGCGGACGAGGTGCCGCCGAACGTGGGCATGAAGCAGGCCGGGATCCTGTTCCGCGGCAAGTACCTGCCGCGCACGCTGCTCTCCTCGGCCATCTCGCTCGGCCAGTCCATGCAGTACTTCGCGGTCGGCTGGTACCTGCCGGTGATCAGCCTGGCGATCTTCGGCAACAGCTTCGAAAAGGCCACGATCGGCTCGATGGTGTTCAACGCCTTCGGCATCGTCGGCGGCATCCTGTCCGCGTGGTTCGCCCGCAAGCTCGGCCTGCGGGTCAGCTCGGCGATCGGCTTCGGCGGCGTGTTCGTGATGCTGGTCGGGATGGGCCTGACCTTCGACCGGGTGCCGACCTGGATCGCGTTCATCCTCCCGGCGATGTTCATCTTCTGTCACTCGGCCGGTCCCGGCGCCAACGGCAAGTCGATCGCCGCGCTGTCCTACCGCAGTGAGGTGCGCACGCTGGGCACCGGCGTCACCGGGATGATCGGCAGCTTCGGCAGCGTGGCGGGGCTGTACCTGTTCCCGCAGATCAAGGACGGCATCGGGCTGGACAAGACGTTCCTGGTCCTGGCGATCGTGCCGCTGCTGGGCCTGCTCACGTGCCTGGCGATCAAGTGGGACCCGACCCGGGCGATCTCGCCCGACGAGGACCCGGACGTGCCGACCCTGACCGGGCAGCCCGGGCATCCGGCGGACCCCGCGAATCCCGCGAATCCCGCGTTGGTCACCCGCTGACGGAGACCTCCCGCGAAAGACTCGCACGCGGAGATCGCAATCGGATATTTCGGACCGAAAGGGCTGTGATGACGAAGACGTTGCACGCTCCCGGACGGCGCCTCGGCATCCTGTCCGTGGACGAGGGCACCACGGGGACCCGGGCCGGAGTCGTGCTGGACTCCGGGACGGTGGGCCACGTGGCGTACCGGCAGATCGCGGTGCGGCATCCCGACGAACACTCGGTCGAACAGGACCCGGTGGAGATCTGGACCGCCACCCTGACCGCCTGCCGCGAGGCGCTGGCCTGGGGGCGGGCGAACGATGTCGAGATCGTCGCACTCGCGCTGTCCACCCAGCGGGCCACCGCGATGTTGTGGGATTCGCGCACCGGCCGGCCGCTGGTGCCGGCCTGTGTGTGGCAGGACCGGCGCTACGCCCGGGACCTGCTCGCCTACGAGGCCGCATGGGACGAGCCGCTGACCGCGCGGCTCGGCCGGCCGGTGGGCAGCAGGGCGCCGTTCCTGTGGGCCGCCCGGCAGATCGCCGAAGTGCCCGACGTGGCCGCCTCGTACGCGGCCGGGACGCTGTTGTTCGGCACCGTGGACACCTGGCTGGCCTGGAAGTTCACCGCCGGCGCGGCGCACGCCGTCTCGGCGAGCAACGCCGGTTCGGCCGGCGCCTACCTGCTTCGCGAACACGCCTGGGACCGCGAGTGGATCGAGCAACTGGGCTACCCGCTCGACCTGTTGCCCGACCTGTTCGCCGACGACGACCAGGGCTACGGTCGCACCGACCCCGAACTCCTGGGCGTTGAACTGCCGTTGGCCGCCGTCATGGGTGACCAGCACGCCGCGCTGATCGCGCTCGGCGGACTGGCGGCCGGGCAGGGCATGTGCGTGTACGGCACCGGCACGTTCGTGGACGCGGCCACCGGGGACACTCCCGCGTTGCCGATCCCCGGCGTGACCGGCGTGCTGGCTCAACCCGGCCGGCGGCAGGGCGAGAAGACGCACTTCAGCCTGGAGGCGTACTGCTCGACCACCGGGTCCGCGCTGCGCTGGTTGTGCGACGACCTCGGCTTCTTCGCCTCGCCCGCGGAGATCGGCGAACTCGCCGCCCAGGCACGGGAACAGGGTGGATCGAGTCGGCGCGAGTGGTTTGTGCCCGCGCTCGCCGGCATCCGCACCCCCGCGTGGCGGCCCGAGGCGCGGGCCGCGCTCAGCGGCCTGACCCTGGCCACCACGCGGGCCGACGTGGCCCGCGCCGTGCTGGACGGGATCGCGCACTCGGTGTGCGATCTGATCGACGGCGTCGCCGAGACCATGCGCGCGCCGTTCGGGCGACTGCGCGTGGGCGGCGGCGTGGCCGGCAGCGACACGCTGATGCGGCTCCAGGCGGACCTCGTCGGCCTGCCGCTGGAGCGCGCCGCGGACTCGGCGACCGCGAGCCTGCGCGGCACCGCCTATCTGGCCGGCGTCCGCGAGGGCCTGTGGTCCTCGCTCGAAGAGGTGGTCGAGGCGCAGCCGCGCGGCCGAATCTTCGAACCCACCACCACCCCCGAACAACGCGCGGAGCAACGGGCCGCGTGGCGGACCGTGCTCGCGCCGCACCTCGACTGAGGCGCGGGCCCGCGCCACCCACCGGGCCGGCCGTGCGACCACCCGCAGCGCGGTTCGGCCCGAGACCACCCGCCCGAGACCACCCGCCCGAGGCCACCCGAGACCCGGGCGGCCCGGCCCAGGCCGGCCACCCCCGGCCATCCACCCCAAGCCATCCACCCCCGGCCGGCCGCGAGGCCACCCGCACCACGTACCACCCGACGGTCCGGTCATCGAACCGTCGGACAGATTCCAGGAGTTGATGTTGTGATCACCTTGCCCGCCCGCAAGCCTCGGCGTGCGCCGGCGGCGGCCACGAGAGGGAAGCCGCTGCTTCTCGACCGCAGCCGGGCCAAGCGCCGACTGGCGGACCACGTGTTCGACGTGCTCGTGATCGGCGGCGGCGTCACCGGCGCCTACGCCGCCCTCGACGCGGCCTCGCGCGGTCTGGACGTGGCCCTGGTGGAGAAGGACGACTTCGCCTCGGGTACCTCCTCCAAGTCGTCCAAGATGGTGCACGGCGGCCTGCGCTACATCGAGCAGGGCAACGTCAACCTGGTCCGGCACTCGCTCCTGGAGCGGCACCGCTTTCGCAAGAACGCGCCGCACCTGGTGCACCGGCTGCCGTTCCTGTTCCCGATCCTGGAGAAGGAGGGCGTCTTCGACGCCCGACTGGCCAAGGGCTTCGAGGGTCTGCTGTGGACCTACGACCTGGTCGGCGGCTGGCGGATCGGCAAGCTGCACCAGCGGCTGACCGTCGACGAGGTGCTCGCACACGCCCCCACGCTGCGCGCGGACCACCTCCGGGGTGGCCTGATGTACTTCGACGGGCGCGCCGACGACGCGCGACTGGTCCTCACCATCGTGCGTACCGCCGCCGCGCTCGGCGCCACCGTGCTCAACGGCGCCAAGGTGGACCGGGTGCTGGACGAGCGCGGTCGCGCGGCGGGTGCCCGGATCGAGGTGGACGGCGAGCGGTTCGACGTGCGCGCCGCCGCGGTGGTCAACGCGACCGGCGTGTGGAGCGACGCGGTCGACGCGATGGCCGACCCCGGACACGACCCGCGGGTACGGCCCGCCAAGGGCGTACACATCGTGGTGCCGTGGAGCAAGGTCCGGATCGACTGCACGGTCACCGTGCCGATCCCGGGCCGGGCCCGGCGCGCCACCTGCACCCGGTGGGGCGACTCGGTCGTGCTGGGCACCACCGACGAGGACTACCAGGGTTCCGTCGACGACGTGCATTGCACCCGCCCGGAGATGGAGTTCCTGCTGGAGGGCGCGAACACCGCGTTCGAGGGCAAGCTCACCCCGGACGACGTGGTCGGCAGCATCGGCGGCCTGCGTCCGCTGGTGGGCAAGAAGGAGGGCGCCACCCTCGACATGAGCCGCGACCACCACATCGACGTCGGACGCGGCGGCATGGTCACCGTCACCGGCGGCAAGCTCACCACCAGCCGGCACATGGGCGAACTGGTGATCGACAAGGTGATGGAGGTACTCGGCCGCAAGGGCCGCAGCCGCACCGCCAACCTGCCGCTGATCGGCGGCGCCGGCTACGACGCCGAGGCGGTCGCCGCATCCGGCGGCCTGGCCGCGCACCTGGGCGAGCGCTACGGCACCGAGGCGCGCTTCGTCTCCGACCTGCTCGCCGAGGACGCCACGCTGGCCGAGCCGGTGGTCGCGGGCATGCCGTACATCCGGGCCGAGGTGGTCTACGCGGCCCGCTCGGAGATGGCCCGTTCGGTGGACGACGTGCTCTCCCGCCGTACCCGCTCGCGCCTGTTCGCGCGCGACGCCTCGGCCGCCGCCGCGCCCGAGGTCGGCCGCCTGCTCGGCGCCGAACTGGGCCTGTCCGCGGCGCAGATCGAGCGGCAGGTCGCGGACTACCTCGCGGCCGTCCGGCACGAGAAGGCGGTCCTGCTCGGCGAGTCCGAGGGACCGACGGCACCCGCAGCACCCGCAGCACCCGCAACGCTCGACGCACCCCAAGGAGCAGTGAAGTGATCAGCAGGCAGACCATCACCAACCCGTTCAACCG
The DNA here is from genome assembly GCF_055558835.1 of Embleya sp. NPDC025285. Taxonomy (NCBI): domain Bacteria; kingdom Bacillati; phylum Actinomycetota; class Actinomycetes; order Kitasatosporales; family Streptomycetaceae; genus Embleya; species Embleya sp. NPDC025285. Next base: position 154,787 of record NZ_JBVHLU010000003.1, on the reverse strand, counting down.
CGGCGACTACATCGTCGGCGCGCCCACACCGCCCAAATGGGCCCGCAACACCCCGGTCGGCGACGGCGACGCCTCGCTCCAGGGCGCCGTCGTCGAGGTCCCCGAGTCGGTGATCGAGGACCTGCGCGGCGTCGCCAAGGCCGTGTACACCGACCGCGCCGACGTGGTCGCCCGCACCCGCGACTGGTGGGCGGGCACCATGATCGGCGAGACCGACGGCCGCCCGGCCACCCCGGACGCGGTCGTGGTCGAGGTGGTCGACGCCGACCAGGTCGCCGCCGTCCTGCGGATCTGCAACGCGGCCGGCATCCCGGTCACCGCCTCCGCCGGCCGCAGCAACGTCACCGGCGCGGCCCTGCCCGTGCACGGCGGCGTCGTGCTCGACCTGTGCGCACTGAACCGGATCGTGTCGTTCGACGCCGAGTCGCTCGTCGTCGACGTGGAAGCCGGCATGTTCGGCGACCTGTTCGAAAAGGAACTCCAGGAGACCTACGGCGCCACCACCGGCCACTGGCCGTCCGCGTTCGCCGTCTCCACCGTCGGGGGCTGGATCGCCTGCCGCGGCGCCGGTCAACTCTCCACGCGCTACGGCAAGATCGAGGACATGGTCGTCGGCATCGACGTCGTGCACGCCGACGGCACCCGGGCCACCTACGGCGACTACCCGCGCGCCGCCACCGGCCCCGACCTGCGGCAGATCTTCATCGGCTCGGAGGGCACGCTCGGCGTGATCACCTCCGCCCGGATCCGGGTGCACCCGCTGCCCACCTACGCCAAGGCGCTCGCGTTCGGCTTCGAGACCTTCGCCGAGGGCCTGGACGCGTGCCGCAAGATCATGCAGCGCGGCGCCACCCCTGCCGTGCTGCGCCTGTACGACAAGCTGGAGAGCGGGGTGCACTTCGACCACCCCGAGACCAACCTGCTGCTGATCGCGGACGAGGGCGACCCGATCCTGGTCGACGCGATGCTGAAGGTCAGCGAGGAGGTCTGCCTCGCCTACGGTCCGGAACTGGACAGCGACGCGGTGTTCGAGCGCTGGCTCAAGGACCGGATGCTGGTCGGCAAGTCCTCCGACGGCTTCACCCCCGGCCCCGGCTTCGTCGCCGACACGCTGGAGATCGCCGGGTCGTGGACCGCGCTGGCCGAGGTGTACGACGAGGTGGTCGCGGCGATCCAGTCGGTGCCGGGCACGCTGGCCGCGTCCGCGCATCAGTCGCACGCGTACACCGACGGCGCGTGTGTGTACTTCTCGCTGCGCGGCGACGTGGACCGGCCCAGGCGGCGCGAGTGGTACCGCGCCGTGTGGGACGCGGCCAACGAGGTGCTGATCCGCCAAGGCGCGGCGCTGAGCCACCACCACGGCTGCGGCCTGCTGCGCGGTCCGTACCTGCCGGCCGCGCTCGGCGCCGGCTTCGACACGTTCGCCAAGGTCAAGGACACCCTGGACCCGGTCGGAATACTCAATCCTGGCAAACTGGGCCTTCCCGACCGCTTCGACGCGTGAGGCGGACCAGACCCGACGCAGGTAGGTCATGAACGCCAGTCAACGCCCCGCGAGCGGGCCCCGAATGTCCTCCGTGCTGTCCTCCGCCTTCGCCGAGGTCCCGGTCATCGCGTCGATCATCGGACCCCAGCGATTGCAAAACTTCCTCGGCGCGCCGGCGAAGGTGTGCATCCTCGCGTCCATCCCGGTCGGGCAGTTGCCGAACATCGTGCAGCTGCTCGGCAAGGCGGGCAAGACGGTGTTCGTCAACGTGGACAGTTGCCCGGGCCTGGCCCAGGACAAGGGCGCCCTGGAGTTCCTCAAGGCGATGGGCGCGCACGGCATGGTCAGCACCCGGCTCTCGCTGATGGAGAAGGGCCGCCCGCTCGGGCTGCTGACCATGCAGAAAGTGTTCGTGACCGACCGCTCCAACATGCGCCGCAGCACCGACGCGATCGCCCGCGGCGGACCCGATCTGGTCGAGATCATGCCGTCGGTGATCGTGGCCCGGATGACCCCCGAGGCCAAGCGCGCGATGTCGCCGTTCGTCGCCGCCGGCTTCGTGGAGACCGCCGAGGACGCGGCCGCCGCGCTCGCGCTCGGCGCGGTCGCGGTGGCCACGTCCGACCCCCGGTTGTGGGACCTGCGCCGCGACACGCTCGCGGCGCTCGGGTCCGCGACCCGCCCAAGCGCATCCCAGGCAAGTGCAATCCAGGCAAGTAGGAGAAACACATCGTGAGTTACGTCGTCGTCGCCCGCTACCGCACGAACCCCGACACGTACGAGCGGGTCCTGACGCTGCTCGACGAGATGACCCGGTGCTCGCTGACCGAGCCCGGTTGCCGCGGCTACCGCGTGCACCAAGGCGTCGAGGACCCGCGGACGATCGTGTTGTATGAGGAGTACGACGCCGAGGCCGACTTCACCGCGCACTGCGCCTCCGAGCACTTCCGCGACATCGTGCTCGGGCAGGTGGTGCCGCTGTTGGAGAGCCGGGACGTCGTCCGGCTCAACCCCCGGGCCGCCGCGGTGAGCGTCGACGAGGCCGCCCGGTGAGGACCAGGGCAGCCGTCCTGCGCGGGATATCGCGGGAACGTCCGTATCAGGCGAGCCGACCCGTCGTGATCGAGGAACTCGAACTCGGCGACCCGCGCGAGGGCGAGGTGCTGGTCCGGATCGCCGCGGCGAGCCTGTGCCACTCCGACCTGTCCGTGGTCAACGGCGACCGGGTCCGGCCGCTGCCGATGGCACTCGGGCACGAGGCGGTCGGCGTGGTCGAGGCGATCGGGCCCGGCGTGGACCGGGTCGCGACGGGCGAGCACGTCGCACTCGTGTTCGTGCCCAGCTGCGGCCACTGCAGGCGCTGCGACGAGGGCCGGCCGGCGCTGTGCTCGGCCGCCGCGACGGCGAACGGCTCGGGCGGGCTGCTGCACGGACCCGCGCTGCTGCGGGATGCCGCGGGCGAGGTGGTGCACCACCAGCTCGGGGTGTCCGCGTTCGCCGAATTCGCGGTGGTGGCCCAGGAGTCGGTGGTACCGATCCCGCGCGACGTGCCTTTCGAGGTGGCCTCGATGTTCGGCTGCGCGGTGCTCACCGGCGCGGGCGCGGTGATCAACACGGCGCAGGTACGTCCCGGCCAGTCGGTCGCGGTGTTCGGCCTCGGCGGGGTCGGGCTGTCCGCGGTGCTCGGCGCGCGGGCGGCCGGCGCGTACCCGATCGTCGCGGTCGACCCGGTGCCGGCCAAGCGCGAACTCGCGCTGCGCCTGGGCGCCTCGCACGCGTACGACCCGGCCGACGCGGTCACCGCGATCCGCGACCTCACCGACGGCGGCCCGGACGTCGCGATCGAGGCGGTCGGCAGCGCGGCCGTGGTCGCGGACTGCCTGGCTGCGGTGGACCGCGGCGGCCGGGTGGTCTCGGTCGGCCTGCCCGGGCCCGGCCGCAGACTGGACGCGGTGCCGGCCCTGGTTTTCGCGGGCGAGGGCAAATCGCTGCTCGGCTCCTACATGGGCGACGCGGTGCCGCGCCGCGACATCCCGCGGTACCTGGCCCTGTGGCGGGCCGGCCTGATGCCGGTCGAGCAGTTGCACACCGGGACGGTGGCGCTGACCGACCTCAACGAGGCGATGGAGGCGCTGGCGAGCGGCGAGGCGATCCGGCAGGTGATCCGGACGGGGGCGTAAGGGGTGGGGTGAGCGCCGGTGTCCCCGCCGGGCCCGGTGTCCGGTTTCGGGTGTGTCCTCGCTTGGTCCCACCACCCGGTCCGGTGTCATCTTCGGTGCGGTGTGCTCAGTCCGGTGTCGCGTCGTCGAGGCGGCGGCGGATCAGCAGGTCGGCGGCTCGATCGCGCCAGGCGTCCACCTGGGCGCGGTCGTAGCCGCGCCGGGCGATCTCGAAGCGGTCGGCGAGGACCTCCTCGGCGGCCAGGCGAACGCGGTTCCGGAGCGTCTCGCCGACGCGGTTCACCAGCGCGTCGACCTCGTCCCGGCCGTAACCGCGCCGGACCAGGTCGAAGCGTTCCCCGGCCGGGCGCAGCGTCACCGCCTTCACGTCGGCCTCGGCCCGCGCCTCGGCGAAGCGGTCGACCGGACCCGGCGTGCCGACCGCGTCCGCCGTCCCGGCCGGCCGGTCCGGGTTCGCCGTGCCGTTCGAACGCCACAGCCCGTCCGGTCCGCGCCCGCCGTCGAAGCCCCAGGCCCCCGCCCGCGCCGCCAACCTGGCCTCGATCTCGTCGAGCGCCGCGTCCACCTCGTCCTCGTCGTAGCCCTCGCGCAGCCGCACCGTGGTGAACTGTTGCTCGCGCACCTGAGTCGGCGTCAGCGGGACCGCGGCGGTGCCGTCCAGGCTGCTGCGCACCAGTGCCAGGAACGCGTCCACGTCGGCGATCGCGTACCCCTCACGCAGCCGCGTCCGAGTGAAGCTCCACTCCATCCGTGCCCCCAAGCACTCGCCGCCGCACCCGCTCGACCTCGTTCGCGAAGGCTACAACCGTGTCGCCGCCGCCACGCGGACGACGAAGGACAAGATCGAATCGGGCGCATCGCCGACCCGGGTCAGGTTTGCCGGCCGGGCGATCCGTCGATGTGCTGTGGGTGGCGGCGAGTGACGGCGAGGCCGGATCCGGCGCGCTCGGCGCGGGTCCGCGGCTGCCGATCCCGGCGGTGTTCGTCGAGCGTGCCGGGCCCGCCGGGCAGTCGTCGCGCCGCGGTTGTCGTCAGCGCCGACACCATCTGTACCAGCTGCATCACCCGCACCACTGTTACCGGCGTCACCATCGGGCGAGGAGCCACGCACCATGACCCAGCCTCGGGAGACCGCGCCGTCGACCCTGCCCCAGCCGCAACCGATCCTGGGCCTGCCGGCCAGGTCGGCGATGTTCATGGTCCTGACCGTCGACGCGGGCGCCGAGGCGGAGGACACCGTCCGCGACTTCCTGGCCGACCTGGCCGGGCTGCGCCGATCGGTCGGTTTCCGGATTCCGGACGGCGACCTCCAGTGTGTGGTCGGGATCGGCTCGCACGCGTGGGACCGGCTGTTCGAGGGGCCGCGCCCGGCGGAGTTGCACCCGTTCCGGGAGTTGGTGGGTGCCAAGCACCGGGCCGTGTCCACGCCGGGCGACCTGCTCCTGCACCTGCGAGCGCGGACGATGGACCTGTGCTTCGAACTGGCCACCGTGATCATGGACCGGTTGGCCGGCGCGGCGACGGTCGTCGACGAGGTGCACGGGTTCAAGTACTTCGACCAGCGGGACCTGATGGGCTTCGTGGACGGTACGGAAAACCCGGAGGGGCAGGACGCGTTCGCGGCGATCACGGTCACCGCCGAGGACGACCCGGACTTCGCCGGCGCCAGCTATGTGATCGTGCAGAAGTACCTGCACGACATGCGGGCGTGGAACGCGCTGCCCGTGGAGGCGCAGGAGAAGGTGATCGGCCGGACCAAGCTGTCCGACATCGAGCTGCCCGACGCGATCAAGCCGATCGACTCGCACGTCGCGCTGAACACGATCACCGACCCGGACGGCACCGAGCGCGACATCCTGCGCGACAACATGCCGTTCGGGACGGTGGGCAGCGGCGAGTTCGGCACCTACTTCATCGGCTACTCCAGCACGCCGAGCGTCACCGAGCAGATGTTGCGGAACATGTTCATCGGCAAGCCGGTGGGCACGTACGACCGGATCCTGGACTTCTCGACGGCGATCACGGGCGGGCTGTTCTTCGTGCCCACCGCGGATTTCCTGGCGGATCCGCCAGGGCCGCCGGCGCCGGCCGAACCGCGTGCGGCGTCCGCCGGGGCGGAGCAGGTCGATCCGGTGGTGCTGCCCGCGCCGACGCCGGATCCGTCCGGGGCCGTTCCCGCGTCGGTCGGTGCCGCGCCGGTCGGCGCCGCCGACGGTTCACTCGGGATCGGTGGCCTGGGCGTGGACGCGGAGGCCGGGGCCGGGATGGGTCCCGGCTAGCCGTTCCGTGCGTTCGTTCCATCCATTCGGTTCATGTCGTTTATTTCGTCCGTTTCGCCGCACCGAAGTCGCCGCACCGATCCGGAAGCAGGAGCCACACCTCATGAACAATCTCCACCGGGAGCTCGCCCCCATCTCCGACGCCGCGTGGGCGGACCTCGAGGACGAGGCCAGGCGTACGTTCAAGCGGCACGTCGCGGGTCGCCGGGTCGTGGACGTACAGGGGCCGGACGGCGGCGAGACGGCCGGTGTGGGTACCGGGCACCTGAGCGACCTCGCACCGCCGGCCGACGGAGTCCGGGCGCGCAGTCGGGACTTCCGCCCGCTGATCGAACTGCGGGTGCCGTTCACGGTGACGCGCGGTGCGGTGGACGCGGTCGAGCGCGGTGCCAAGGACGCGGACTGGCAGCCGGTCAAGGACGCCGCGCGCAAGATGGCGTTCACCGAGGACCGGCTGATCTTCGAGGGCTACCCGGCCGCGTCGATCGAGGGCATCCGGGCGGCGGCCACCAACGAACCGGTGACGTTGCCGATGGATGTGCGCGAATACCCCGACGCGGTCAGCCGCGCGCTCACCGAACTGCGGCTGGCGGGTGTCAACGGCCGGTATCAGCTCGTGTTGGGTCCTGAGGCGTACACGGCGGTCAACGAGGCGGCCGACCACGGCTACCCGATCCGCCAGCACCTGACCCGGATCCTGGGCGGCGAGCCGATCTGGGCGCCCGCGATCGACGGGGCGTTCGTCCTGTCCACCCGAGGCGGCGACTACGAGCTGCGGTTGGGCCAGGATCTGTCGATCGGCTACCTCTCGCACGACGATGACGACATCCGGCTGTACTTCCAGGAGACGCTGACCTTCCTGATGTACGCGGGTGAGGCGGCGATCGCGTTCGCTCGGCCGTAGGCGGGGGCTTCCGGCCGCCGTCGGCAGGCGATTCGGCTTCGCCGGCGGGGGAGCGGTGCGCGAGGGCGGGCATCCACTCGGCCGGCCGGACCGGTGTCGCGGACCGTTCCCCTCTCGGGTCAGGCCGGGACGAGGTCCAGTTGGATCTGGGATTCCGTGTCGGAGAAGCCGAGCGCGCGGTAGAGGTCGATGGCCAGGTAGGCGGGGTCGGCGACGATGACCAGGTGGTCGGCGGACCAGTGGGTTCGGGCGTGCCGGGCCGCGGTGTGGATCAAGGTGGTGGCCAGGCCCTGGTTGCGGTGGTCCGGGTGGGTGGTGACGGTTTGGTAGCGGGCCAGGCCCCCGCCGTCGGTGAACAGGCCCAGGCCGGCGCGGAGCCGGCCGTCCTCGAAGGCGCCGAACCAGGCCCCGTGGCCGCGGGCCTGGAGGTCGCGGAAGCCGGCCAGGCGGCGGGCGGCGAACTCGCGGTATTCGCCGGCGGCGTAACCGGGATTGCCGGCCTCGCTGAGCGCCAGGGCCTGGGCCCAGTCGTCGTCGGAGTCGGCCATGCGGAACGTCGCGGTGGTGTTGGGGCGCGCGGGAGGGCGCAGCGAGGTCGCGGTCAGGACCGTGCTGCGCTCGACGGACAGGTGCGCGGCGGCCAGCTCGGTCGGGTCGCCGGCGGCACCCGCCGTGCCGTCGACGCCGAGTGCGACGTGGGCGGCGTCCGGGAATTCGCGGCGGAAGGTGTCGATCCACCCGGCCGCCGTGCCCGGGGCCGGTGGCGCGGCCAGGAGGAGGTAATTGCCCCAGTGGAAGGTGGGATTGGCCGGGGTTCGGACGACCAGGTGGTCGTCCCGTTCCTCGACGTGGCTGCCCTGGAGGGTGAGCAGCATCAGGTCGGTGCGGTAGGCGAGCGAGGTCACGTTCATCGGGCCACCCCACCACACCGGGCCGTCCGCGGGACGGGTAATTTCCTCCCCCACACGTTCACCGAGACGCGGTGGGTGACCGTACATGGGGAGATCGCACCGCATCCGTTCCGAGCGGGCGGGCGGGCGCCACGAGCCGACGCCGACCGTCCGTGTGCCTTGCGCCAAGGATGGGGTTCGGTGCCGGATGTGGCAGGCTCGTGGGTCTACGCTCCGCGAATCGAAAGCAGGACCATGTCCGGCACCAACCACATCGCCCAGGCCGATCAAGCAGTGCGCGAGGGGCGGATGGACGCCGCCGTCAAGCTGTACCTGGAAGCCGCCGACGCCGGTGTACCCGAAGCCCGTCGCAAGGCCGGCGAGCTGATGTTCGCGGGCGGCGACGAAACCGCCGAGGCGATTCTGCGCGAGGCGCTGGCGGAGGGCGACGCCGAGGCGGTGGACGCGCTCAGCGAGTTGTTGGAGGTCACCGGCCGACCGGACGCCGCCGTCGACCTGCTGACCGAGCGGCACCGGCTGGGCGAGTCGCGGTGGGCACTGCCGATCGCCAACCTGCTGGCCGACGCGCTGGACGAGCCGGAGGCGGCCGAGCGCTGGTACGTCAGCGCGCTCGAAGCCGGCGACCCCGACGCGCCCAACGACTTCGCCGCCTTCCTCCAGGACTTCGACCGCGCCGCCGAGGCGGAGGCGTTGCTGCGCCCGGCGGCGGAGGGCGGCGACGAGTTCGCGATGGCCAACCTCGGCCGGCTGCTGCTCAACGGCGACGCGGTCGACGACGGCATCGCGTGGCTGACCCGCGCGGTCGAGGCCGGCCAGGAGGACGCGCTGGTCGACCTCGGCGACGCCGAGCTGGACGCGGGCCGGATCGAGGCCGCACGAGAGCACATCCGGCGCGCGCTCGACGCGGGCATCGAGGGTTCGCGCCTGCTGTACGCCCACCTGCTCGACCGCGAGGGCGCGGACACCGGCGAGGTCGAGGCGGCCTACCGCGCCGCGGTGGAGGCGGGCGACGTGGAGGTCGAGGAATGAGGCGCGCGGCGCTCGCGGTGACGGTGGCCGCGTTGATCGGGGTCGGCGCGTGCGGCCCCGGCGACGACAAGGATGCCAAGGCCGAGCCGTCCGCGACGCCGTCGACCACACACTCGGCCCGACCCGGCGAGATCCGCGACCAGAAGGCACACGTCTCCTACGTGTTGCCACAGGGCTGGTACGCCAAGCCGCCGGACACGGTGGTCGGCCTGTACTCCTCCGTCGCCTCCACGGTCGACCCCAAGACCGTGAACCCCACGGCCAAGCCGACGGCCGACCCGAACAACCCGCTGGGGACGTTCATGGTCGGTGTCGTGGACACCGAGGTGTTCGTGGCCAAGTCGCGCTCGATGCCGGAGATGGCCGAGACCGTGGGCCGGGCCCAGCTCGAACTGATCTACCCGGCCAAGGCCCAGGACACGGTCCGCTCCAGCGAGGCGGCACGACTCGACGGCCGCAACGCGTGGCTGATGGACATCGAGTGCACTCCCGAGGACAAGAACGTGCCACCGTTCCGGCTGCGGGTCACCGTGATCGACACCGGCACGGTACCGATCTACATGCTGTCCTCGGCACCGAGCAGCGCCGGCGAACGCTTCCGCGAGATCGAGTCGATCGAGCGCTCGGTGCGGTTCTGACGGAGGGCGGGGGCAGGGGTGGGCGACAGGTGACAGGCGACGGGCGACGGGACGCGAAAACGCGCGCCCCTGCGCGCCGTTCGGCTCGCGCATCGCGCGCCGTTCCGCGCCCGTTCACTCCCCTCGGCGCGCCCGACACGCCCCGGGAATTCGCCGCCGTACGCTCGTCGCCCGCTCCCGTCGCTCCGCCGATAGGGTGGGTGTGACCTGCGGATTCGGTGAACTTGCGGGCTCGGATGGCTGGTTGGGGTCATACGCGCGGGTTGTCCGGCGCGACTCGCGGGTTTCTTTGCCAAGCGATCCGCCCGGAAGGCGCTCGGATTCGGTAACTTCCAAGTGGTCCACCGATCTTGCCGCGGTTTCTACCAGATCGCGGGCGATCGGCGACCGATAATCGCAGTTCGGGCCCGTTTCCAGGGTGTATTCGATCACGGTGCTCTCAGGAGCCCGACCGACTGGAGGGGGAGACGTGGCCACCACCGTGTCCAGAACGCGCTCGACTGTACGGCTCGTGTCGAAACCGCAAACCGTCTCCGCCGCCCGCGCGCATGTGCGGCGCTTCTGCGAGCGGGTCGGGTTCGAGTCCGACGACCCGGTCCGCGTCACCTCCGAGCTGGCCTCGAACGCTGTCGAGCACGCCGGGGACTACGGCGACTACGAGGTGTCCGCGTCGTTGCACGGCCGAGTCCTGTGGGTGGAGGTACTCGACTGTCTGCCGTGTTCGCTGCCGTCCCCCGTCGAGGTACTGGAGGACGCCGAGGCCGGCCGCGGCCTGCTCGTGGTCGCGGCGCTCAGCCACCGCTTCAAGGTGGAGCTGCGCACCAGTGGACGCAAGGCGGTGTGTGCCGGGTTCGAGGGCGACTGAGCCCGCCCGATACGGTCGGTCCCGTCATCGGCGCGCGCAGGCGTACGGGCGGTCGGGCGGTCGGGGGACAGCGTGCGCACGACGCCCCTTCGCACACACGCCCGTGGACCGACGTGTCGTGACGGAGGAGGAGCGGGCTCGGATGGTGTTCGGCAGGCGCAGGGCGCGCACCGAGACGGAACCGGAGACGGGACCGACGGAAACTGCGCCGGAGGCTTCGCCGGCGACGGAATCGGTGGAAATACCGGAACCGGAGCCGGGGCAGGGGTTGGAGTCGGGGCCGGAGTCGAGGCCGGACTCCGCCGATTCCGGGTCGAACGCGTCCGGCACGCCGGTGCACGAGGCGGACGCCGCCCCGACCTCCGAGGATCCGACCGACTGGCAGCGCGTCACCGCGTTCAGGTACGGCTCGCTCGCCTCCGCGAAGTCCCGCTCCGCCACGCCCACACCCGGTTCGACCGTCGGCATCCGGATCCTCCGGGGCGGCGGTTCGGACGCCTTCTACACCCCCTGCGCGTTCGCCGGTGACGACCGCCGCTCGCTGTACCTGCCGGACGGCAGTCTGCTCTGCACGCTGGACGCCGCCGAGACGATCGACGACGTACGCCACGACCGGGTCCGGGCCCCCGACGGGGAACTCGTCGGCACCATCCGCCGGATCCCGCCCGCTCGTCGCCTGCTCAAGCACACGTGGCGGATCGACCAACCCGGCCACCCCGAGATCGTCGGCCGCAACCTCTTCGCCACGACCGATCCGCGCAGGCTGGCGGCGCACACGGCGGACACCGCGCTCAGCCTCACCTTCGACACCCTGCTCTCCGGCCCCGACGGCTCCATCGGCCCGGTCCGCCCACGCGTCCTCGCCTGGAAGGCCGCGGGCGACCTCGTCATGACAACGAACGGCCGCTACCAGCCGGTCCGCGTCCTGGCCCCCTGGATCGACCGCCGACTGGCCTTCACCTTCGCCATGCTCGGCGACGAGTGAGCAACGGGACGGGCGTGCGGGTGAGCGGGGCGGGCGGGTCACCGGGACGAGGGGGCGATTGCGCGACGCGGCGCTCCTCGTACGGTCGGTCGGATGACGCGAGACGCCCGGGCCTGTCGTGCGTAGTGGTTCGCGCGACGGGCCCGGGCGGCCGGGTTGGAGCAGGTGGGTCGGACCAGGTGGGTCGGACCAGGTGGGTTGGAACGGGTGGTCGGAGCGGGTGGGAGGCAGATGAGGCCGCTCCGGGCAGGAGTGGCGCGTGCTACTCCGAGGATCCTGCCGTCGGCTCCAATCCGCCGAAGGCGACCAGGCCCAGGACGACCAGGCCCAGCAGCACGCGGTAGGCGACGAAGACCGTGAAGCTGTGCGTGCTGATGTACTTCAGGAACCACGCGATCGCCGCGTAGCCGACCACGAACGCGACCACCGTGGCCAGGATCGTCGGCCCCCACGCCGGTGCCGGCCCCTCGCCGATCTTGAACAACTCCAGCCCACCGGAGGCCAGCACCGCCGGGATGGCCAGCAGGAACGAGTACCGCGCCGCGACCTCGCGCCGGTATCCCATCAGCAGACCCGCCGTGACCGTACCGCCCGAGCGCGAGACGCCGGGGATCAGCGCGAGCGACTGCGCGAAGCCGTAGATCAACGACTCCTTGCCGTTGAGCTTGTCCATCCCTCGGTTGTTCAACGCCATCCGGTCCGCGAACAGCAGGATCAGACCGAACACGATCAGCGTCGTGCCGATCAGCCGCAGGTCGCGGAACGTGGTCTCGATGGTGTCCTGGAACACCAGGCCCAGAACCCCGATCGGCAACGTGCCGACGATGATGTACCAGCCCATGCGCGCGTCGAGTTCGCCGCGCAGGGACGGGGTGTACAGCGATTTCACCCAGGTCCCGACGATGTTGCCGATGTCCTTGCGGAAGTAGATCAGGACGGCGGTCTCCGTCCCGATCTGGGTCACGGCGGTGAACGCCGAACCCGGGTCCTCCCAGCCGGCGAACGCCGACACGATGCGCAGGTGTGCGCTGGAGGAGATCGGCAGGAACTCGGTGAGCCCCTGGACCAAGCCGAGTACAACGGCCTCGAACCAACCGATCACCGGACGACTCCGAGGGACGTGAGAGGGATGCGGATCATGCCGGCAACGGTAGCGGCGGCCCACGGTGCGTCAGGTGGACGTCACATGGCCGAAATTGGACGGAACGGTAACGGCCGCGCCGCCGATACGCATCGGCGGGCGAATCGACCGAGGTGGCCTGGGGTGCGGGTGGTGGGCGGTCGGAGAGTCGGGGCAGTCGGGGTCGGCTGAGGGCGGGCGCGGGCGGTCGGGGGCGTCGTCCCGGATGGCTTCGGTCGGTGTGTGGGGGTGTTTGAGAGGGTGGGTCGATGCGATATCTCGACTTCGGCGGCCGGGGCCCCACGCTCGTCGCCCTGCACGGCTCGTTCGGTCGTGGCGCGATCTTCACCCGCATGGCCGTCGAACTCGCGGGCGCGGCCCGAGTCGTCGCACCGGACCAGCGTGGCCACGGCCGACACCCACACCCCGGCCCGTTCCGACACGAGGACTTCATCGCGGACGCGGCCGACTTCATCCGTGACCTCGACGCCGGCCCGGTCGTCCTGTTCGGCCACTCGCTCGGCGGCATCACCGCGTACCGGCTCGCCGCCCAGGACCCGAACCTGGTCCGCGCGCTGATCGTCGAGGACGTCGGTCCCGTGATGCGCCGGCCCGAGATCGAGCAGCCGATCCTGGACGTCCGCGGTTGGCCGCGCGCGGCGCCGACGCGCGCCGAGCTGTCCGAGGCGATCCGGGCACGGGGCGTACCCGACGCGGGCTACTTCATGCAGAGCGCGGAGCGGGACGGCGACGGCTACCGGCTGCTGTTCGACTGGGAGCAGATGATGGCCGTACAGGAGGGCGCCATCGGCGACTGGTGGTCCGACTGGCTGGGCTCGTCCGTCCCGGCCCTGGTGCTGCGCGGCGGCCACAGCACGCTGCTCCCGGCCGGCCTCGCGCGCGACATGGTCGCCCGGCGGCCGGGCGCGCGACTGGTCGAGTTCCCCGACGCGGGGCACTGGATCCACGACGACGAGCCGGTGGCGATGGCCCGGGCGGTGGCGGCGTTTTTGGCGGAGCAGAAGTAGGGGGCGTCGGGCCCCGCGAGGCGGGGGAGTGAGGACACGCCGCCGGGCGGGGGTGAAGACACGCCCCTGGGCCCGCCCGGTGTGGGCGCGTTGTTTCGGCGGTGCGGGTGGATATGTGGTTGCCCGGGGCGAGTGGGGTCGAAATCCTGATGGGCATGAGCGATGAGAGCGTGGGCGAGTCGGTCGGTACGACGGCGGCGGCCGAGGGGACGGGGGGAGTGGGTCGGGTGGGTCGGGTGGGTCGGGCCGGCGGCGGGAGTGGGGCCGGCAGCGGGAGTAGGGCAGGCCGGGAGACCGGGGTGTCGGAACCGGATCGGGTGGGCGCGGCGACCCCGAGCGTTCCTCTCCCTCCCGTAGCCGCCGGCGTCCGCATGTCGTGGGAGGCCGCGCCGGCCGCGCTGCGTGCCGCCGTCGAGGCCCGGCTCGGCGCACCGGTCACCCGCGCCGTCACCCAGCTCGGCGGATTCTCGCCGGGCGTCGCCGCCCGCATCGAACTCGCGGACGGGCGGCGGGCGTTCGTCAAGGCCGTCGGCACCGAGGCCAACCCGGACACGCCCGATCTGCACCGCACCGAGGCCCGCATCACCGCCGCGCTCCCGGCCGCCGCCCCCGTACCGAACCTGCTTGCCGTGATCGACCTCGACGACTGGGTGGCGCTGGTGTTCGAGGACATCGACGGCCACACGCCGGTCCAACCGTGGCGCCTCGAGGACCTCGCACGGGTCCTGACCGCCTACTCCGAGTTCACCGCCGGCATGGACCCGTCCCCGATCGAGGTGCCCACGATCGCGGAGGCGTTCGCCAAGACGTTCGGCGCCTGGCGGCGGGGCTTCGATCCCGAACCGTTCGGGCCGTGGACCCGCGCCAACGTCGACCGGCTCGCCGCCCGAGCGGCCGACTGGAAGAGCGCCGCCGAGGGCACCGCGCTCGTACACTGCGACCTGCGCGCGGACAACATCCTGCTCACCCCGGACCGGGTCGTGTTCGTCGACTGGCCGTGGGCGGTGATCGGCGCCGCGTGGTTCGACGTGGTCGTGATGGCACCGAGTGTGATCATGCACAACGGCGATCCGGCCATCGATCTGATCGAGGCGCACCTGGCGGCGCGGCGGGTGGATCCGGACCGAATCACCACCGTGCTGGCCGCCGCCGCGGGATTCTTCGCCGAGAGCAGTCTGCGCCCGGCTCCGCCCGGACTGCCGACACTGCGGCCGTTCCAGCGGGCACAGGCGCACGGCGCACTGACGTGGCTGCGGCGACGCATGGGGTGAGCGGTGTCGGACGGCTGATGTCGGGTAGTCGCCGAGGACGGTCGGACGGGAGGGGCGTGCATGAGCGTCGACTACGCGGATGGGGTGCTCCGAGTGGAGCGAACCTCACCACCGCTCGGCGTGCGCCTGTTCGGAGAGGTCGACCTCGACAACTGCGCGCACGTACGCTCGGCCCTGGTCACGCAGAGCGCGGGCGGTACCGGTGACCTCTACGTGGACGTGTCGTCGCTACGCTTCATCGACGTCGCCGGCATCCGTACGTTGGTCGAGACCGCCCTGCGGATTCAGCCGGGGAGGCGCCTGGTCCTGCATCGCGCCTCCGAGGAACTGTGCGTGCTCGTCCGGCTCGCCGGATGGGACCGGGTCCCCGGCCTGGTATTGGAGAAGGTGACGACCCGATGACGACGGCCACGATGTTCCGGCACGACGCCTTGCTCTACGCGGGCATCGACGAGTTCGTCGAGCGTACCGCCGGCTTCGTCCGGGCCGGGCTGGCCGACGACGAGGCGGTCGGCGTCGCGGTGATCGAACCGCGGGCCGGCGCGCTGCGCGACGAACTCGGCGCCGACGCCGACCGGGTGGCCTGGATCGACATGGAGCGGGTGGGTCGCAACCCGGCCCGGATCATCCCGGTCTGGCAGGACTGGGCCGAACACCACGGCGCACGCGTGTTCCGCGGCATCGGCGAGCCGATCTGGGCCGGACGCAGCGCCCAGGAGATCGTCGAGTGCCGACACCACGAGGCCCTGCTCAACCTCGCGTTCGACGGCGTGGCATGGCAACTGCTGTGTCCGTACGACATGTCCGCGCTGGATGCGGAAGTGATCGACGGGGTGGGGCACTCGCACCCGCGCGTGCTGACCGCCACGGCCGAGTGCGACGGGATGAACCCCGCCACCGAGGACTACGCCGCGACCCTGCTCGGCCCCGCCCTGCCGGACGCACCCGCGCACGCCGACCGATTGACGTTCCGCTCCGGCGAACTGGCCGGCGTCCGAGCGCTGGTCCGCCGCACCCTGGCCGACGCGCCGCGCGCCCACGTGAACCACGCGATCCTGGCCGTGAGCGAGATCGCGGGCAACAGCATCGTGCACGGCGGCGGCCACGGCACGCTCGCCGTCTGGATCGAGGACGCCTCCTTCGTCTGCGAAATCCACGACACCGGCCACATCACCGACCCCCTCGCCGGCCGCCACCGCCCCACCCCCGACCAAGACGGCGGCCGGGGCCTTTGGATGGCCAACCAGATCTGCGACTTGGTACAGATCCGCTCGACGGAGAGCGCGGGGACGACGGTACGGGTGCGCCTGGCACGGTAGGGGCGGGGTGGCCCTGGCCGGCCGAGGCGGGGCGGGCCGGGTGGGGGGTGGTGGGGTGGGCCGGGTGGGGGTGGGTGGGGCGGCTGTGAGGCCGGGGCGGGCTCCACGTCGACTTCTCGCCGGCTGACATCGCCGGGCACCCGACCGGTTCTGCGACTTGGTGCAATCCGCTCGACGGAGAGGGTGGGCGACGACGGTGCGGTTGCGACCGGCACGGTAGGAGCGGGCCGGTCCGGCCGGGGTGGTGGGGCGAGGGGCCGGCTCTGGCGATCCCGAGCTTCCTGCGCCGGGCGGCGTTCGTTGCTCGGGATCACGTCGACGTGGCGTCAATGCCGCAAGCCGGCCGCCCGGCTTGTTCGGACCGCTCCTCTTGGCGGGCGTACTCCTGCGATGTGCGAGCAGCAGTTCCTCCGTGACGAGTACCGCCGGAACGTCGCCGGCGGCTTGGACAACAGGACCGCCTTCCCGAGCCGCCCCGCAGACCGCCCGGTCGTACCTCGATGCCACGCCGGGGCCGATCACCTGGGTCAAACGTGATCCCTGGCCCGGCCGACGCGGTGGGGCCACCATCCCGGCTTCGTCGCACGAGAACGGAACCCGGTGGCCGGCATCGACCGCAGGGCCTGCCGCACGCCCGGTGGATCGTCACCGGGTCGGCGCCGATCGCCGCCGGGCCGCCGGCCTTCGGCGGGGTGGTCGGCCTTCGGTGGTGTGGTGGTCGCGCCAAGGCGAAGCTGCGGGCAACCGGCAACGTCTCCCTCGCCGAACGGCCCAAGAGCCCTCGTGGGGCGGGCCTGCTGGTGCGTGGCGTGATGGTGTCGGGTCCCCGGGCGGGGGCCCCGGGCGGGGTGAGGACGGTGAGGACGTGGGTCGAGAGTCAGGCGGACATTCCCGCACCGCGCTGCGTATGGGCCTTGCTGCGTTGGGCGGCAAGGCCGGTGAGGCGGGCGACGGCGACGCCGATCGCGCCCGGGAGAAGCCCGGCGGCGATGAACGCCACAATTCCGGTCCCCCACCACGCGATCTCGAACAGGATGCGCGCAAGGCCCGTCAACGCGTCCGCATTGTTGGCGGCCGCGAACCGCCCCCACAGAAACATCATCACCGAGGGCGCCGCCAACCCGACCAGAACCCGGACCGGCCAGCCGGCACCAAGGGTGAATCCCCAGTAGGCAGTGGCCCCCACGACAGCCAGTTCGGCCAAGAACAGCGCCACCATGGCGGTCCAGTAGAGCACGATCACGCGAGCCTCCCCGTCTAAAACGAGAGCACCGCTCTCGTCTGAGAGCATCATTCTGCGTCCACTGCTCCAAGTCAAGAGCACTGCTCTCGTTTGAGTTCACTGCTCTCGCCCAATGCCCGCATGAACGAATCGCCCATCACAACGCGCCGAGCCTCTGCGGCGCCGAGGTCTGTCGGCGCCGGGCACCCACCCGTCCGGTCCACCCCACCGGCCGCACCGGCCTTGGTTCTGCCTCGCTCGTCCTGGCGTCTCTGGCGCTTGGGCTCGCCCACTTCGAGGCGCGGTTCGGACAACGAGGCCCAGGCGGTGCGGCTCGCCTCGGCCTGCTTCGTTGCTCCGTTCGGCTTGCCGGGGCGGCCTTTGTCGATGTCGGCCCGACGGCCAACCCTGCTGCCCGGGGTGAAGGTGCGGATGGGTTGAGAGCGGTCGGTTCGCGGGGTGGGCGGTTGGCTTGTCGGTACAGCTTGGGTCCGGAGAGGTGCTCCGAAGCGAGATCAGTGCTCTCGTATGCGGCCGGCGCTCTCATTGAAGATCGGTTTTCGCTCGCGGCCGGACTGAGTTGGGCTGGACTTGCTGCTGAGCGTGCGTGCGGATTTCGCTTGGGTGGATTTGGGGTGCGACTGGTGACGTCGATTCGGTCGCGTGCTCCGAAAGGAGATCAGTGCTCTGAGTTGTGAGCGGTGATCGCGATGGCGAGCGGTGTTCGGGAGGCCTGGGGAGGGTGGTGATCGGTACGCGTGGCGGGGTGGGTGGGTGGGTGCGGGCTTGAGGTGAGAGAGCGGTGTTCTCGTTTGTGGGCGGTGGTCTTGATGTGGAGCGGTGGTCTTGGACAGCTGGGGGGCGTGGGTGCTCGCGGGGTGTTTGGTTGGAGGGTGTGGTGGCTTGGGGCCTTGGAAGGCTTGTGCCGATGGCGGAATCCGCCGGTGGCGGAATCCGATCCTGAGAGACCCATCAGTGTGCTGATCTTGAGGGAAGCCGCATGAGCGGCGGGTTGGGGCCGACGGGGAGGTTCTCAGGTGAGGGTGGTCTACGTACACGGCGCGTGCGTGGTGGATGGTGCGTGGTGGTGGCATCGCATGGTGGAGCCGCTTGCGGCGCATTGGCTGGATACGCAGGCGGTCGAACTGACCAGTGCCGGCAGGAATGTGGCCGGGCTGGGAGACCTGCACGACGACATCGCGGCGACGCGGGCTGTGCTCGAGGGGAGCGATGAGCCGACCATCGTGGTTGCCCACTCGTACGGCGGCATGGTCGTGTCGGAGGCTGCGGCCGGTCTGGGCTCGGTGCGGCACCTTGTGTACGTGACCTCGGTGATGCCCGAACCGGGCGAGACCCTGGCGCACTTCGCCGGGCCGGAGCCCGCGCCTTGGATGGAGGTCGGGAGCGACGGCACGATCTCCGCCCGGCCCGAGACCGCCGCCGAGGTCTTCCTTCAGGGATGCGACGACGAGGTGATCGTCGCCGAGGCGGTGCGTCGGCTCGTGCCGCAGTCGTTGGCCGCATTCGGCCAGAGTCCGAGCGTCGCCGCGTGGAAGGACGTGCCCTCCACGTACGTGGTCTGTACGGAGGATCGTGGTTCGTCGGCTGCCTGGCAGCGGGAGCGGGCTGCCCGGGCCGATCAGGTGATCGAGATCCCGACGGACCATCACCCGTTCTTGAGCCGCCCCGCGTTGTTCGCGGACTTGCTTGGCCAGACTGGTTCCCGCCGCCCGCCGCCCGCCGCCCGCCGCCCGCCGCCCGCCGCCCGCCGCCCGCCGCCCGCCGCGCACGGGGCTAGGCCATGATCGCCTGCAATAACAGGCCTTGGCGACACTCGTCACGCACGTGGTACTTGGCACATGGGCCGCCGGCTCCAGGCTGCCGCGAGCGATAGGGGTCAAGGACGGGCTTGGGGTGAACTGGCCGCGTTGGTGGTGGGATTGCGGTGCCGGCCGGCGCCTGTCCTTTGCCATCCCACTTGGTCGTAGACACGTCACCTGACCTGGGCGGACCTGGACCTGTGCGGAGTTGGACCATCCGCCGAGCCGAAGGCTGCGTGCGACACGCAATCAGACCGGTCGCACCTGGTTGTCGGGGGTCCAGGTGTGGTCTACGAGCGGGCCGAAGGCGGCGCGTGCGTGCGTGTCCTGCCTTTGCCAGGTCAGCCAGCGCTCGTAGGCCCCTGCGCCTTGGAGCCGGATGCCCCAGTGGTACGTGGGATCCAGGAAGAGCACGCCGCCGTAATCGAATTCGCTTCTTGGTATTGGCCCCGTGGCTGGTGTGGTGGGTCAGTCCAGTTCGGCCATGCCTTCGGCTACTCGTCGGATGGCTGCGACGTCGTCGGGGCGGCCGTTCTCCTCGTAGCGGTCCGCGAGTGCCTTCGCGGCTTCGATGAGGGTGTCGGGGTCGGCGAAATCCAGGTCCGAGCCGGTTGTCAGGGCCCGGACGGTGACCTCGAGGAGGTCCACGAGTTCGGACGCGGCCACGCCGCCGGCCACGCCCGATGTGTAGGCCGCGTAGCCGAGCATGCCGAATCGGGCCTGCGCGAGACCGTTTTCGGGCTCGTCGTCGCGTACTCGGCCCACCTCCGCCATGGCGCCGACCACGCAGCGGAAGGCCATGCCGTGGTTGCCGAAGGTGGTGAACGCCGAGGCGCAGTCGACGAAGGCGTCTGCGGTGGCGAAGGGATCGGGCGTCGGGAAGTCTTCGGTGAGCAGGTCGTACGCGGTGTGGGCGCTGACCATCGCGGGACGCTCTCTGCCCGCGTCGGCTCGTTCCCGGGCCTGCCGGGCGATCGCCCGGCCACCGCTCCTGGGGCCGAGTTCGTTCGATCGTCGACGGAAGAGGGGCACGGAGGTTCTCCGGTCTTGTGCGGCGTTGTGTCGGGACGGACGGACGGGTCAGATCGGATCGGATCGAGACGGGACGGGACGGGACGGGATGGGACGGGATGGGTCGGTCGGGTCGGCTCCCAGCGGAGCCCACGATCTTGGGACGCATCGACACCGCATCGCGTTCCGGAATTCGGTTGCTCGCAAGGCGTGCCCATGGAGTTGACCCCGGTCCCGTTCTCTGGCCCGGGACCGGCCCCGACTCTGGCCCCAACTCCGGGTCCGACCCCAGCTCCGGCTCTGGCTCCGAGCCCCGACTCCGGCTCTGGCGCCCGGCCAAGACTCCAACGTGGGCACCGGCCACGACCCCGGCATCTACCTGACCCCGGCTCGGGCTCCGACATCGGCCTCCGCTTCGGGCCCGACCCTGGCGCCGGCGACGACTCCGGCTCAGACCGTCGCCCCGACCCCGACCTCGACTGCAACCCCAGTCCCGGCCCGGGCCTCGACCCTGCTTCGCCCCGGTTCGGCTCCCGCCCCAACTCGGCTCCCGCCCCGGCTCGGGTGGGGGCTCCGGCGTCGATCTCGGTTGGGCGCGTGCCTTGGATGGCTTTGCGGGGGTTGTGTGGTTTGGTCCGTGCCGGGGTGGGTGGGGTGTGGCTCGCGGGGGTGGGGGCGGGGGCGGGGTGCGGGTGGGTTAGGGGGTGGGGGTGTCGGGGCCTTGGGCGCGGACGCGTTCGACGTTTTCGAGGGAGTCGCGGAGGTTGTTGAGCCAGGTGTCGGTGTTGCCTTGGACGAGGCGTACGCACCAGGCCAGGGCGTCGCTGCGGCTGCGGGCGACGCCGGCGGCGACGAGGGTGTCGAGGACCTGACGTTCGGGTTGGCGGAGGCGGGTCATGACCGGTACGGAGACCGTGGTGAAGAGGGCACGGGTGCCGCCGCATTCGACGCCCCAGGAGACCTTGCGGCCGAAGCGGCGCTCGGCTTCGCGGGCTATGGCGATGCGGTCGTCGCGGGTGCGTTCGCGGAATTCGGCGATTCGGCCGTCGAGGGCGGCGTCGCGTTCGTCCGTGGAGACGTCGTCGGCGAGTTCCGGTTCGGGGATGCGGCCGATGACGGTGATTTCCTCGCGGTCGACGGTCACATCGACGAGGGCGGTGAACAGTCCTTCGGGGAGGCGGCCGGTGAACCAACCTCGTACGGCTTCTTGCTTGGTTGTAATCATGTAATTCAACTTACGCCGATGTTGGCTGATGGCAAGGAGGTCCGCCCACAGCGGAAATTTGGCAGCGGGACGAGGATGTGGACGGCGGTGTGGGGACTTGGAATTCGGAGCGGGCAGGGACGGTCGGCAGCGTGCCGGGGGTGCCGAGGGATGTTGTCGTGGCACGATCGATGGCTATGGCCATGGCTATGGCTATGGCTACGGCCGCGGCTGGCTGCGGTGACGCCGTGGTGACGCCGTGGTGAGGGGTGATGGTGATGGGTTCGGAGGGTCGGATGGCTCGGCGGGTGCTGCTCGGGACTTGGCCGACGCCGCTCGAACCCGCGCCGAGGTTGGCGAAGGCGCTTGGGCTCGGTGCGGATGATTTGTGGGTCAAGCGGGACGACCTCACCGGTCTGGGTGGTGGCGGTAACAAGGTGCGGAAGCTCGAGTGGACGTGTGGTGCGGCGGTTGCCGCCGGGGCCACGACGTTGGTGACCACGGGGGCACCGCAGAGCAATCACGCGCGGTTGACGGCGGCGGCAGGTGCTCGGCTGGGGCTTGATGTCGTGCTCGTGTTGGCGGGTACGGGCGGGGCCTCGGCGTCCGGGAACATCGCGCTCGACGGGTTGTTCGGCGCCACGGTCGTATGGGCGGGCGACGTCGGGCGGGCGGAGCTCGATGCGGTCGCCGGGGAGGTGGCCGCGCGGTTGCGCGAGCGTGGGGGCGTTCCGATGGTGCTTCCGTTTGGTGGGTCGAGTGTGCTCGGTGCGCGAGGGTACGTGGAGTGCGGGCGGGAACTCATCGGTCAGGCGCCCGAGTTGGATGTCGTCGTGGTGGCGCTGGGTTCCGGCGGCACGATGGCGGGGCTGGTCGACGAGTTGGGTCCCGAACGTGTGCTCGGTGTGCACTGTGGTGCCGTCGACGATCCGGCCGGGACCGTACACGGGCTGCTCTCGACTCGGGACGAAGCACGTTGCGCGCGGGCTTCGTTGCGGGTGCGGCTGGATCAAGTCGGTGATGGGTACGCGACGTTGACTGAGGCGTCCATGGCGGCGCTGACTCTGGCGGCGCGTACGGAGGGCATCGTGCTCGACCCGATCTACACCGGGCGGGCGATGGCCGGGCTGATCGCGGCGGTCAAGGATGGCGAGGTCCGCCCCGGTTGGCGCACGATCTTCATGCATACGGGTGGCTTGCCCGGGTTCTTCGGTCACCCGACGACGCTCGGGAGGGCGATGTCCGGCCTGAAGGCGGGCGATGGGCGGGCGGGGTCGGCCGGATCGGCGGGCTGAGTGGGGCCGAGGCCGGGGTCGGGCCGAGTCGGGCCGGGCCGGTCGGACTCGGCGAGGACTGGGCCGGGGACTTCGGGGATCCGCGGGCTGATGCCTGGTCGGTGCGGCCGGCATTCGGTCGATGGGGAATCGGCGACGCAGGGTGGGATATGTCGACCCTGAAGGGCGTCCCGAGAGGGTGGGCCTCTTGTGTGGGGTCCGGTCGGGTTGATGCGGGCGCGGGATTGGACCGCGCTGCGTTCGGGTGGGTCGGAGTGTCGCGGTGGGCGTTGTCCTGACCGGCCGGCCGATGGGCGGTTGGCCGGGTGGACTGCCGACACGCCTGCTCTGCGGGGGCCGACGCAAAGTGGGCTGGGTCCAGTTCAGGGGACATGCCGATTGCGCGTGTCCTGCCGGGTCGATGCGGGTGCGGTTCGATCCGTTCGGGTGGGCCGAAGCGCTGAGGTGGGCGTTGTCCCGATACGTCGGCCGGCCGCCCCAACCGGCAGCCGACTGGGTGGACTGTCGACGTCGGCCCCGGGTGGGCCATACCGGCTCCGAAGGCTGTTCGAGGGGGCGCCGAGGTGGTGCTCCGCGCAGGTCGGCGGGTGGGTTCGGGTGGATGTGGTGAGGCCGGCTTCGCGTGGGGCTTCGCCGATATTCGTGGGCGTGGGGTGGTTCTCGGCGCGCGGCTCGGCGCCGGCTCGGCCCGATGCGGGCGTTCGTGTCCGCGCGCAGAGTTGGTGCATGGCGGACCGGTCGTGTCGCAGGGGTGGTGTCGGGTTCGTTGGCGACCCGGGGCGGGGGACGTGAGGGTGGGGGCAGGTAGCTTGGGGCGCATGACCATCGAGGGCATTGCCGTGCGGATGTCGGTCGGGACTTTGACCGCGATCGCGGGGTTGCATGTTGCGTGGGGGCTGGGGTCGTCGTGGCCGCTGCCCGATCGGGTGTCGCTGGCGGATGCGGTGGTCGGGCAGCCGGGTGTGCCCGGACCGGCGGCTTGCTTCGCTGCCGCGGGGGCGCTGGGTACGGCGGCGCTGTTGGTGGCCGGGCGGCCGAGGAGGAAGCCGGCGGTGGTTCGGCTCGGGGCGTTCGGGGTGGCCGGCGTACTGGGGTTGCGCGGTGTGGTCGGCCTGGTCGGACGGACCGATCTGCTGTCGCCGGGATCGTCGTCGGATCGCTTTCGCCGTCTCGATCGCATGGCGTACTCGCCGCTGTGCCTCGCTCTTGCGGTCGGCTCGGCGGTCTCGGCCGGCGGGAGTGGCCGATGAATCGGCTCGGGCTGGTCGCGGTGGTGGTGCGGGATTACGACGAGGCCATCGCGTTCTATACGCGTGCGCTCGGGTTCGACCTGCGCGAGGACAGTCCGATGGAGGACGGCAAGCGATGGGTCGTGGTCGCGCCACCCGGTACGGGGCCGAACGAGGCCGCGGTGCTGTTGGCGCGTGCGGTGGACGACGAGCAGCGGTCCAGGGTGGGGGATCAGACCGGCGGGCGGGTCGGGCTGTTCCTGTACACCGACGACTTCACCCGGGAACACGCTCGGATGCTTGCCGCCGGCGTGGTCTTCGAGGAGCCGCCGCGACGGGAGAAGTACGGCGTCGTCGCGGTCTTCCGGGACCTGTACGGCAACCGCTGGGACCTGATCGAGCGCACCGGTCCGACACGATGAACGACGCCCCGTGCGGTGCTGTGCGCTGACCGGACGGGTGGGTGGATGGATGGGCGGTCGCGGCGAGCCTGGCTCCGCGTACGTGGTTCGGTGGCCCGTACCGCCGCGTCGCCGGCACCGCCCGCAGCCAGGCGGAGACCGACCGCACGCGAGGACGGGCTCGGGGTGTAGCGGTCGCCGCCTTGTCAGAGGTGCGACGTTCGTGGCGGCCTCGGAGCGACTCGATTTCACCCCGATCCGGCTCCGGGCCGGACCCAGGCCGTTTCTCATCGATCATCCAACCGTTGGTCGATTGGAGCGATGTTGCCGGACCGGCGCTTTCGGCGGAGTGAGTGCCAGAGCGATCACCGGCGGGTGATCGACGCGTTCGCGTACCGGACCGGAGCCACGGGCGGAACTCCCGGAGTACATCGGTCGAGGAACGGAGCCCAAAGCAGGCCGCGGATGTGGGCGATCGACGACACCCGGAAACGCGCCTCCGCCGCCCTGCTCGCTCAAGCCGACGCCGAAGGCGCTCCGAGTCGACCGCGAAGATTCGTTTCGCGCTCGATGGCCGATTCAGGCTCCGGGATTTGTTCTCACGCTCGGCCGGGTCGGCGACGCGCCGGCCTTCCCACACGCGATGGCCGTGCCCTCGGTGGCCCGGCGCGCGATCGTGCTGCCCGACAGGGCGTGCTCGTCCCGCGCCCGATTCGCGCACCTGCGCAGACGCGGGATTCGCGCCGAGCTCCCGCAGCCCGCCGACCGGATCGCCGACCGCCGATGCCGGGACGGGAAGGTCGACCGGCCACCGGCCTTCGACAAGACCGCACTCATTCACCGAGTCGCCGTCCACCTCACCGCTGGACTGATGGGTCGCGGGCCGTGGGACGTTACCGCCGAGCTGCCGAGGTGACGACGGCAACGACGATGCCAACGACCACGACCACGACCACGACCACGGCAACGGCAACAGCTGCAACAACACCAGCGACGACTGCGCCGGGCCTGGTGGGCCCGGTTCGCCCCGAGCCGACACCGGCCGAGCGGGGCAAGGGCCGACCAACGCACTCAGGTGATCAGTGCTGCGCCAGCGCGATGACCAGCCACAGGAAGGCCACCCCCGCGATCGTGCAGAGCAGGGTCGAGCCCGATGGGTGGGGGCTGTGGGCCTCGGGGAGGATGTCGGCCGTGGCGAGGTAGAGCAGGAAGCCGGCGAAGAAGCCCAGGTAGAGGCCGAGGAGGTGTTCGGGGATCGTGAAGGCGAGGGTGATCGCCGCGCCGGCGACCGGGGCGACGGCGTCCGCGCCGAGCAGGGTCAGGGCTCGGCGGCGGTCGTTGCCGTACATGCGGGTGACGGTGTACGTGTTGAAGCCGTCCGCGAAGTCGTGGGCCACGACCGCGATGGCCACCGTGGTGCCGACGGTCGTACCGGCCTGGAAGGCCGCGCCGATCGCAAAGCCGTCCATCACGCTGTGCCCCACCAACGCGGCGGCGGCGGTCAGGCCGATGCCCTTGGCGGGCCCGTCCGGATTCGCGGTCGAGCCGTGGTGGTGGGCGTGCGGGGCGTACTCGCCCTCGTGGGCCCGGTGGATGGCCACCGAGCGCTCGATCACGTGTAGGACGAGGAAGCCGAGTACGAACATCAGCAACGCCTGGGGTACGCCGCCGATCCGATCGCCCGCCGCCGAAAGCGCCTCCGGCAGCAGGTCGAACGCGACCACGCCGAGCATCAGCCCGGCGGCCAGGCCCAGTACGAGGTGCCGGCGGTCGCCGATGCGTTGCGCCACCCAGCCGCCGAGCAGGGTCATCAGGAAGGCGCCGGCGGCGATCAGTACGGCGGTCATGGCCGCGCCTGCCCAGGCGCCCAACCAGGATTCGGAGGCTTCACCCGCGTCGGCGTCATCGGTCAATCGTCGTTGAGTGGAGGCCCGTACGCGTCCGTGATTGCGCCGTCCGAGTGGCACGCATAGGTCGTCCACGCCGCGCACACGCCTGCCGGAGTCAGGTAAGTCGGGTTGCGTCGAGCCGAGTTGACGGGGCCGGCTCGTTGCCCCGCCCCCGTCCCATCCGGCCGCCTACCCGGCTGCCTGTCCACCCGGCCGATCGCCCGCCCGTCCGTTCCCCACCCCGTCCGCCCCACCCGCACCCCGTCCGCCTCACCCTTCCGCCCGCCCGGCGGCGGCAGATTCACCTCTGGTGCGAAGCACCGCCGTCCGAGTACGCACCGTGTACCTGTAGTCCACACGCGGCGACAAACGGGCACCGGCAGTGAAAGAGAGGGGACCGCGGCCCCGAAATACACGCGCCAACGTGCGGACGGCCCCCGTATTCTGGTCACGGCCGCCCGAACGACCCCGCCCGGCAAGCAAGCCGATGGCCCGGTCCCAGGCGAGCCGTACTCCGTGCCACCCCGCCGCCGCGCGACTTCGGCGACCCCAATGAGCCGCGAGGCGTGTGGGCGACCCATGCCATGTACGCAACGGGGAGAACGGAACGATGAATGTGAATGTAGGCGACAAGGTCCAGGCCAAGTTGGAAATCGGCGGCTTCACCAGGCAGACCGTCCCGGCAGGCGCACCGGGAGTGGTCGTGCGTACCACGATGGGCCGTGCGGACGTGTGCTTCACACTGCGCGGTCTGGCCGGCGGCTTCCGTACGGTCGAGGTATCGGTCGAGCCGGGCAAGCTCGTCAAGGTCTGACCGACCGGCACTTGATAAAACAGCCGATCCGAACCGAATCCACGCGTTCCCCGTCACGACCTTCGCGGCGGGGAACGCGCACGCTCGCGTCCATGGGCACACCCCACCCGCCACAGCGCATCCCCACCCGCCACGGCTCATCGGCACCCCCACCCCCACCGCCATCCCCACGAGCCACCCCCGATTCCCGTTCCCCTCGTGCCGTCCACACTGCAAGATGTCGGTGGATATTCCTGCACAGCCCTCGCCGTAGGAGTTGGAGGAATAGTGAGCCGAACCGCGCACCGTCCTCGACGTCGGCTGCCGGCTGCGGCCGTCGTCGCCGTGGCCGCCCTGCTGATGTCGTTCCTGGTGTCACCCGTTGCGCAAGCACACCCGAACCCTCCCGCCGGTGAACCCGGTTGCGATCCGATCGATCCGGCCGCGTGTTTGCTGCCGTTCCCGAACAACTGGTTCACCCAGGCTGATCGGCGTGCCGACACCGGGCGTCGGGTCGCGTTCAAGGCGGAGATGATGCCGAAGGGCGCGACGCCCGACGCCTGGAACCGCAACGACGGCTTCTCGCCCGGCTCGACGCTGATCACCCGGATTCCCGGTGTCGACCTCGGCAAGAGCGGCGCGGCCCCGGTCACCGACGTCGGCGCGTCGCTCGCGCGCAACGCCCCGATCGTCATCCTCGACACCCAGACCGGTGAACGGTGGCCCTACTGGGCGGAACTGGACGCCAACGCCACCGATCCGGCCCGCCAGGCCCTGCTGGTACACCCGGCCAAGAACTTCGTCCCCGGCCATCGCTACGTCGTCGGCCTGCGCAATCTGCGCGGCGCCGACAACCGGATGATCCCCGCGCCCGACGCATTCGCCAGGATCGCCGGCCGTACTCTGCCGCGCCGCGATCCGCTGGCGGCGCGCCAGGCGCAGTTGCGTCCCGTGCTGGATCGCCTCGACCGAGCGGGTGTGGATCGTCGCGGACTGTACCTGGCCTGGGACTTCACCGTCGCCGGCGAACGCAACCTGACCGCCGGCATGCTGCGGATGCGGGACGACGCGTTCGGACGACTCGGTGATCGGGCACCGGAGTTCGCGGTGACCGGGGTGAAGAACCTGACCCGGGAACAGGATTCGCGGATCGCTCGCGAGGTGACCGGGACGGTCACGGTACCCAGCTATCTGAACCGCCCCGGCGGCCCCACCGGTTCCACGCTCAACCTCGGCCGGGACGGCCTGCCTCGCCAGTTGCCGGGCAACACCCAGCAGGCGCAGTTTCGTTGTGAGATTCCGCGCGGTGCGTTCGAGGCGCCGTCGCAGGCATCCCTGTACGGGCACGGTCTGCTCGGCAGCAACAACGAGGTGGGCGGCGGGAACGTCAAGGCGATGGCCGCCGAGCACGGCATCACGTTCTGCGCGACCAAGTGGATCGGCATGGCGGACGAGGATCTGCCCACGGTGGCCCGCGCCCTCGCCGACCTCGGCAGCTTCGGGGCGGTGCCCGACCGTACCCAACAGGGCTTTTTGAACGCGCTGTTCCTGGGCCGCGACATGATCCACGAGCGTGGCTTCACGGCGAACCCGGCCTTTCGTACCGACGACGGCCGGCCGCTGATCGACATCGCGAAGGGCCTGGTCTACGACGGCAACAGCCAGGGCGGCATCCTCGGCGGATCGCTGATCGCGGTGTCCCAGGACGCCAAGCGCGGGGTGCTGGGGGTGACCGGGATGAACTACAGCGTCCTGCTCAACCGCAGTTCGGACTTCGGGCCGTACGGGCAGATCCTGGACGCCACGCATCCGGACAAGCTGGACCAGCAGGTGGTGTTGTCGCTGTTCCAGATGTTGTGGGACCGAGGCGAGACGAACGGCTACGCGAGCGGCCTGGACCACAGTCCGCTGCCGCGTACGCCGCGTCATCAGGTGCTCATGCAGATCGCCTTCGGTGATCATCAGGTGTCCACGGTGACCGCCGAGATCGAGGCGCGGACGATCGGTGCGCGCATCCACGAGCCGGCCATCGCGCCGGGTCGCAACCCGGACCGGGATCCCTATTGGGGGATCCGGCCGCTGCCGCGCGAGCCGTACCGGGGGTCCGCGCTGGTGGTGTGGGACAGCGGGTCGCCCGCGCCGCCGGTGACCAACACGCCGCCCATCGGGCCGGAGTACGGGCGCGACCCGCACTCGGACCCGCGCAACTCGCCGGTGGCCCGGCGGCAGAAGGCGGAGTTCCTGGCCACGGGGCGGGTCGTGGACGTGTGCGGCGGCGCGCCGTGCACGGCGCCTGCGGGATAGCACTCACTCGTGTGAGGGTGTGGGTTCCGGCCGTGTCCGGCGCCGGAACCCACGCAAGCCGAGGGAGCGCACATGTCCGTCGCGTCCGAATGGGACCCCGAATCGGGCCCCGAATCCGACGACGTATCCGAATCGGTAGCCGACTCGGCTTCGAGGGCCGAAGCCGAAGCCGAAGCCAGGGCCAAAGCCGACGCCGACGCCGACGCCGACGCCGGGGCCGGAACGGAAGCCGCCAGGGTCGCCAAAGGCACCGAGCCCGCAAAGGGCACCGAGCCCGACGCCACCCCCCACCGAACCCCCTCCGTCCGTCCGCGACTCGATCCGCCGGATCTGGCCCGGGTCATGGATCTCACGCCGCATCCCGAGGGTGGTTGGTTCCGGGAAACGTGGCGCAGCGGTGTGAGTCTGACCCCGCCCGGCTACTCGGGGCCGCGCGAAACGGCGAGCGGTATCTACTTTCTGCTCTGCCCGGGGGAGGAATCGGCGTGGCATGTGGTCAGGTCGGCCGAGTTGTGGTTCTGGCATCGCGGCGGGCCGCTCGAACTGCGCCTGGGTGGGGACGGTGAGACGCCGGACGTCGAGCCGACCCGGATTCTGCTGGGCCCGGACGTGGCGGCGGGCGAGCAGCCGCAGGTGCTGATCCCGCCCGGGGTGTGGCAGGCGGCCCGGCCGGTGTCGGAGCGCGAGGTGCTGGTGTCGTGCGTGGTCTCGCCCGCGTTCTCGTTCGAGGACTTCCGGATGTTGTGAGCGGGGACTTCCGGATGCCGCGACCGAGAGCGGGTCGCCGATACTACGGTGGCCGCCGGGACCCGGTTCCGTCCTCCGGGCGGGGCCCGGCACGCTGCCAGGGAGTACGACGTGAGTGATGCACAGTCCGACTACGCCGATTCCGTGGTGGCGGCGTGGTCGGCGGTACTGCCGGACGTCGAGGCGTCCTCGGTCGGGTTCGTGGTGCGCCTGCATCAGGCGATGATCGCGATGGAGGAGTTCGACCGGCGCAGCATCGGTGCGCTGGATCTGACCGCGCCGGAGTACATGGTGCTGGCGGTGTTGGCGACCCGGCGGGATCGGCCGGGGTTGACCCTGCGTGAGCTGCAACCGTTGGTGATGTACTCGTCGGGCGGGATGACGCATTGCGTGGACCGGCTCGCGCGCAAGGAACTGGTCGAACGCCGGCCCAATCCCGACGACGGCCGCTCGGTCCTGGTCTGTCTCACCGAGCGCGGGCGCGTGTGCGCTCGGGCGGCGATGCGGGCGCGGATCGAAGCGCTCGACGGGCTGCTGAAGCCGATCGCGGGTGCGGATCGGGACGTGGTCGACAAGGCGCTGCGGATCCTCGCCTCGACGCTGGGCGCGCAGGGCTAGACAGGTACGGACGGGTGCCCGGGCGGGCCCGAGCGCTCGGCCGCTTGAAGCCCGAGGCCCGGGGCCCAAGGCCAAGGCTCGGCCGTGGTGGGCTGGTCGTCGCGGACCCGGGCGCGGAAGGTGGCGGCCTTGGCGCGGTTGCCGCCGCCGTGCGTGTCGCGCGCCGGCGGTGGCTGCCGTGCCGGGACGCGTCCACGTAGAGCCGGGTACAGGTCGGCGCCTCGCACTCCCTGACCCGGGCGGCATCCGAGCCGCCGAGCAGGGTGACCGCGGAGCGCGCGATCGTGGCCAGGACGGCGGCAAGTTAGCGATACGGCCTACCCGGCCCGGCGTCGGCGGACAGCGCGACCGCCACCGGCGCCGGCCGCGAAGCGGTTCGGTGTCGCGCGAGCCGGGGTACCGCCGGCGAATTGCCGATGGTGCGGCGGTGGCGGGCACGGTACGGCCGCGCGCCGAACGCGGCACCCACCGCCCCGGTCCCGCCCCGACCCACGCCCAAGCACCCACACCGCCTGCCGCGATCGGCTCAACCGGGCCTGTCAGACGGCGAGTTCCCCGACCGCCCGGGTGACCTCGGGCCAGATCGCCGAAAGCGGGTCGACCGGTTCGAAGTGGCCGATGCCGGGCAACTCCCGCAGGGGTAGGTCAGATGCCGCGGCGAAGGTGTGGCCCAGCGCGATCGGTACCTGTTCGTCGGCGTCGCCGTGCAGCAGGATCAGCCGACGGTCGCCCAGGCCGCCCGCGGCCAACCGCACCGGGTCCACCTGCGCGAGCGTCGCCTCGGAGCGGTCCGCGCCGAGGAACTCCGCCGCCGCGCCGTCGTCCAGGTCCAGGGCCAGGGCCGCGTCCAAGTCGAGGACGCCCGCCAACGAGACCGCGCCCGCGATCGGGGGAGCCGCGGGCAGCCATCCGACACCGCCCGCCGGTACCCGGTCGCGTAGCGCCGCCCAGACCGCCAGGTGCCCGCCCGCCGAGTGCCCCAGCAGGACCACGGGCTGCTCGGACTTCGTACACAGCAGGTCGAGTGCGGCCGCGACGTCCTCGAACGTCCCGGGCCGTCCGCCGCCCGGCTGCCCGGCGCGCCGGTATTCCACGCTCGCGACCGCGTAGCCCTCGGCCGCCAGCGCGACGCACATCGGGTACGTGTACTTGCGGTCGTACTCGGCCCGCCAATACCCACCGTGCACCACCACCACGAGCGCGCGCGGCTGGGCCGCGGGTTGCCATAGGTCGATGACGTGGTCCTCCGCCGGGCCGTACCGCAGCGTGCGGTCGGGCCCGGCGGCCGGGCGCGTGAGGATGTCACGAGAAGCGCTCATCCGCACATTCTCCCGGGCAGCACGCACGCCTCACGACCCGGCCGGGAGTGTGAGCCGGCAGGGCCCTACTCCGCCCGACCCGAACCCGGGCCCACCCCGCACCTGACCTCACCCCGATCCCGCGCGCCCCGGGCTCACGTCTCGGCTCACCTGGCAGCTCACACCGCAGCGCGCACGTCAGCCCACATCCCGACCCGCGAAGCGGTCCGTGGCCTCGATCAAGTGGTGCGTGATGCCCGGTTCGAAGGAGGCGTGGCCCGCGTCCGGGACGATCACCAGTTCGGCCTCGGGCCAGGCGCGATGCAGGTCGTACGCGGTGGCCGGAGGCGTGCACATGTCGTAGCGGCCCTGCACGATCACGCCCGGGATGTGCCGCAGTCGGTCGGCGTCGCGGATCAGTCGACCCTCCTCCAGGAAGCCGGCGTTGGCGATGTAGTGGCTCTCGATTCGGGCGAAGGCAAGAGCGAACTCCCTTTGCCGGTGCGCATCGACCAGATCCGGCCGGGGCAGCAGCGCGAGCAACGAGCCCTCCCACGCGCTCCACGCGAGGGCCGCCTCCTCGCGGACCTTGGGGTCCGGGTCGTTCAGTCGTCGGTGGAACGCGCCTACCAGGTCGCCGCGTTCGTCCTCCGGGATGGGCGCGAGGAACTCCTGCCAAGCCTCGGGGAACAACATCCCCGCACCACCCTGGTAGAACCACGCCAACTCCGCACGCCGCATCGTGAAGATGCCGCGCAGGACGAGCTCGGTGCACCGTTCCGGGTGGGTCTGCGCGTAGGCCAGCGCCAGCGTGCTGCCCCACGAGCCGCCGAAGACCAACCATCGCTCCACGCCGATGAGTTCGCGTAGCTTCTCGATGTCGGCGACCAGGTGCCAGGTGGTGTTCGTGCTCAGGTCCGTGTCGAACCTGCTCACATGTGGTGTGCTTCGGCCGCAACCGCGCTGATCGAAGAGCAGGACGTCGTAGCGCGTCGGATCGAACGACCGGACGTGGTCGGGCAGACAGCCGCCGCCGGGCCCGCCGTGCAGGAAGACGGCCGGCTTGGCGCCGGGTGTCCCGTGCCGGCGCCAAGAGATCGACTGGCCGTCTCCGACGTCCAACATGCCCTGGTCGTAGGGTTCGACGGCCGGATACATCGTGCGCATGGGGATCCCCCCGGCTCGGTGGTGTGGTCTTCGGGTGGACCACACGAACGGATATCGACGTGACCCAGCACATCACGAGGGCCGCCCGGCCGTTGCGGATCGGCGATCCTCGCCCCCGGACCGCGAGCGCCCACACCCCGTGGCGCGCTCAGCCCGTCCCGTCCGCCGCCGCCACCAACTCCTCGAAACCCGCCCGGATTCCGTCCGCGAGCACCTGGACGTCGGGGACCGCGTCGAAGTCCGCGTTGATGCCGAAGGTCACCCGGTCCAGGTAGGAGAAGATTCCGACGCTGATCCGCATCGTGCTGGCGATCGGCACGTAGGGGTACATCTCCGCGAGCGGTCGGCCCAGCATGTACAGCGGCACCCGCGGCCCCGGCACGTTCGTGGTGAGTGTCTGGAGGAAGCGCTGCGGGAAGCGCAGCGCGGTGCGCGAGCCCAGAGCGAGCAGGGTCGGTGCGGCGAAGTTGCCCAGACCGGTCAGCACGTCCGCGCCGGCCGCCTGTCGACTGCGCTTGAGGTCGTCCATCTGTGCCCGCACGGATGCCAGTCGGGCCACCGGATCGTCCTCGCCGACCGGCAGGTTCACCAGGATCGCGCTGAGTCGGTTGTTCAACGTGTTGCGCTCGCGCGGTGAGCGCACCGACACCGGGACCAGCGAACGGACCACCTGATCCGTCGTCAACTCCCCTCGTGCCGCCAGTAGATCGCGGAATCCTCGGGTGATCGCGGTGAGGATCACGTCGTTGACGGTGCCGCCGAACTCCTTGCGTACGCGCTTGATCTCGGCGATGTCGGAGGCGGCCCAGACCCACCGCCGATGCGGGCCGATCGAGCCGTTGAGCGAGCCCGCCGATGTCTCCAGGAGCCGATGGGCGGTACCGGGCAGGCTGCCGGCCAGGGCTCGCACGATGTCCGCCAATTCCGATCCGCTGCGCATCTCCCGGGCCAGTGCCGGCACCGCGGCGAGGTGTTTGACCGGGGCCGCGACGGCGTCCCGCAGACCGTCCGTGATCAGGTCGAACGTGCTCGGCGCGGGCTCGGGAAGCCATGGATCCGGGTCGACCGGCTCGGCCGGTTCGGGGTGTTCGCGCCAATCGAGCAGGATCTGGAGCAGGTCGGTGCCGGCCACGCCGTCGATCAGGCAGTGGTGCACCTTGGAGATGATCGCCCAGCGGCCCTCGGCCAGGCCCTCCACGAGCCAGACCTCCCACAGCGGCTTGCTCAGGTCCAGCCGCTGCGCGAACAGCCGACCGGCGAGGTTGCGCACCTGATCCGCGCCGCCCGGCGCGGGAACCGCGGTGTGCCGCACGTGGTAGAGGATCTGGAAGTGGTCGTCGTCCACCCACACCGGCCGCCCGAGGTGCAGGGGCAACGTGCGTACCCGCTGGCGGTAGCGCGGTACGTCCGGCAGCTTCGAGACGAACAGGCGGATCACGTCGCCGTAGGCCGGAGCCGGCCCCTCGAAGACCAGGACGCATCCGACGTGCATGGGCACGTTCTCGTCCTCGACGAAGTAGAACCCGGCATCCATCGCGCTCAATCGGTCCATCCAGGCACGTTAGGTCGCGCCCCGAGGCGGGGTCCAGATTTCTGCCGAAACGTCACGGGCCGTGCGCGATTCGGGGATCGCCGGAGCGGCCGGCCCGCAGGGGACTAGAGTCCGGACGGCACGTATCGAGGGGGGAACTCGCACATGCGCATATCGGGCGTTCGTCTGCCGAAAACCGCTTCCGTCCTGCTTCCGGGGACCGTCGCGTTGACCTTGACCCTGATGTTGACCCTGACCGGATGCGACGGGGACGGCGGCGGGAAGTCCGATCGGCCGAAGTCGTCGCCGAGCGGCACCGCGCCGGCGAGCACGCCGCCGGCCACGTCCGCGCTGCCGAGTTCGGCGTCGCCGAGCAGCAAGGCGCCCGGTACGACGTCGCCGAAGGCCACGGCACCGCTCAGCACTGCTCCGGCGCCGGTGCCCGGCGGCTCGAACGCAACCGGCTCGGGCGGCGGAGCGAGCGGAAGCGGTTCCAACGGGGGTTCCGCGTCGGGCGGTTCCACGGTCGGCGGCTCCTCCGGCACGGGTTCCTCCGGCACGGGCTCGACCGGAACCCGCTCGACCGGCGGCTCCGGTGCGAACGGCAGCACGAGCGACGGCAGCAGCACCGGCGGCGGCGGAGCGGTCTACTACAAGAACTGCACGGTGGTCCGGGCCGCGGGTGCCGCGCCGATCCGCCGCGGCGATCCCGGCTACGGCCCCCACCTGGACCGCGACGGGGACGGAGTCGCCTGCGAATGACCCGGCCGCCAGCGCCCGAGCGGCGTCCGGGCCGGCCTGCAGGCCCGCGTCCCGACAGCCGTCCCGACCGGCTCGACCCCACCGACCGCCTTCGCGTCGGTCGGTCCGACACGGCAGGATGTCTTCGAGCGCGGGGGGGCGAACGGGTGAGGGTGGAAGGGCGATAGCGTGGCGAGTCGGCGGAGCACCGGCGTGCTGGGGACCTGGGCCGAGTTGCAGCGGCAACAACAGCGGCAACGCGAGGCCGAGTTGCGCGCGCAACAGCAACAACTGCGGGCCGATGAACGCAATCGGCGCGAGGCGCAGAAGGCCGCCGCACGGGCCGACCGCGAGGCGCAGCGCGCGTATCAGCAGTCACGCGAAGCCGAAGTGGCCCGGCGGACCGCCGAGATCGAGGACCGGGTCGCCGAGTTGCAGGGAGTACTCCGGGCTCGCCTGAGCCAACCCGGCTTCCGCATCGACCGGCTGCGGGCCGCCGTGGAGATTCCACCGTTCCAGCCCGGTGAGCTCGCCCGACCGATCCCGATGCCCGACCCGGCGCGCTACCAGCCGGCCGCGCCGTCCGGCCTGGGCAGTTTCGCGCCGGGCGCGCAGTCGCGCTACGAGCAGGACCGCGCGCAGGCGCAGGCGCGGTACGAGTACGACCTGCGCGCCGCGCAGGCGGCCGAGTACCAGCGGCAGCAGCGATACAACGACTATCACCGGCAGTTCCAGGACTGGGCGAACGGGCAGCGCGCGCTCGCCGCGCAGCGCAACGAGCAGGTCGACGACCTGGTGCGGCGACTCGCGGCGCGTGATCCCGAGGCGATCGAGGACTACTTCGAGGGCGTGCTGCTGGCGTCGCCGGACTGGCCCGAGGGCTTCTCCGACCATGCGACGGTGGCCTTCGACGCCGCCGCGCGCCAACTGGTGGTCGACCACGAACTGCCCACCACCGATGTGGTGCCGGGCATCGCGCGGGTGCGCTATGTGAAGACCGACGACCAGGAGAAGGAGGTCGCGCGCACCGCGACCGACCGGCGCGCGATCCACCGCGACGTGCTCGCGCAGAGCGCGATCCGGATACTGGCCGAGCTGTTCTTCGCCGACCACGAGGGCATCCTCGATTCGGTGGTGCTCAACGGCTTCGTCCAGGCGGTCAATCCGGCCACCGGGCGACACGGGCGCACGTACCTGCTCACCGTGACCGCGCAGGCCCGGGAATTCCGGGAGGTGAGCCTGGATCGGGTGGACGCGCTCGCGTGCCTGGAGGCGATGCGCGGCACGTTGTCCGCGCGCCCGGACCGGCCCACCCCGGTACAGCCGAGCCGGCTCGCGGACAGCGTCGCGTCCGCGCCGGCGCCCGCCCCCACCCCCGTGCGGTCCGGCTCCGGCGACGACGAGCCGGACCTGTTCGTGATGGACCCGATCGAGTTCGAGAACCTGATCGCCGAGTTGTTCCAGCGCATGGGCATGCAGGTCGAGACCACCGCGCGCAGCGGCGACCAGGGGGTCGACGTGGTCGCGGTGGACCCGGACCCGATTCGCGGCGGCAAGATCGTGGTGCAGGTCAAGCGCTACCGCAACACCGTCCCGCCGACCGCCGTGCGCGACCTGGCCGGCACGGTGCAACACCACGGCGCGAACAAGGGCCTGCTGGTCACCACGTCCGGATTCGGGCCCGGCAGCCACGAGTTCATCCGGAACAAGCCACTGGGCCTGGTCACCGGACCGGAACTGGTGGGCCTGCTCGCGCAACACGGGCTGCGGGGCCGTCTGGGTCCCGGCGCGGGCGGTGGTCCGACCGCCGCGCCCGGCAGCCGGATCCTGGTCCAGCTCGCGTGGCAGCCGGGCAACGCACCGCCGCTGGACCCGTGCGCCTTCGTGTGTCAGCGCGGGCGGGTGCTCAGCGACGAGCACTTCGTCTTCTTCAACAACCCGGCCAGCCCCGACGGCGCGGTCCGGATCGGCGACGGCGTGGCCTTCCTGGTGGACCTGGCCCTGCTGCCCGCCCGGGCCGACCGGCTGGTGCTGGCCGCCGCCGTCGACGAGGAACAGGCCCCCGGCGGCGACCTGGCCGGCCTGCGCGGAGCCAGGCTGACCCGCCTGGACCAGGCCGACGGCCACCGCATCGGCGAGACCTCCGTACCCACCCGCCGCCCGGGGGAGACCGCCATGGTCCTGGGCGCGTTCGTGCGCACCGACGACACCTGGACCTTCTCCCCGACCACCAACGGCTTCCGCAACGGCCTGCTGGGCGTGGCCGAATCCCACGGCGTCGAGGTGGAGTAGGGCCGGACGCCCCGAGCCGACGACGAGGCAGGCGCCCGGCCCTCGCGGCCCGCGGCACGGGCGCGCGGCAGCGTCCCGCCGGCGATTCGCCCACCTGCTCGGCGCCGGCCCGGTACCTGCGCGGGTTCGTCGTACCCGTCTGTCAAGATTCCTGGTGTGGCGAGCAACGATCCGGAGGCGGGCGGCAACGAGGAGGACGAGCAGCTCACGCTCGGGGTCGAGCAGGCGCGGCGGGCGGTCCGGGCCGCGCGGGCGCGCAAACCCAAGCCCAAGGCGTCCGCCGAGCGCCTGCCGGTGGCGCGGGTCCTGGTGGACAAGGGCCTCGTACATCTGGACCGCCTGTTCGACTACTCGGTGCCGGCCAAGCTGGCCGAGGTGGCCCAGCCCGGAGTGCGGGTGCGGGTGCGGTTCGGGGCCAAGGTCGTGGACGGCCGGCGGCAGGGCGGCGGGCTGATCGACGGCGTGATCGTCGAGCGGGTCGAGCGCAGCACATACGGCGGGCCGCTGGCGCCGCTGGCCGGTGTCACCTCGCCCGAGATCGTGCTCGCGCCGCCGATGATCGAGCTGGCCCGCGCGGTCGCGGACCGGTACGCGGGCACCCTCGCCGACGTGGTCCAGATCGCGCTGCCCGCCCGGCACGCGCGCGCCGAGGCGGAGCCGTCCGGGGAGCCCCTGGTCCGCCCCGCCCCGCCGCCCCCCGGGCCGTGGACGCGCTACCCCTCGGGCGCCGCGCACCTGGCCGAGCTCGCGGCGGGCGCATCGCCGCGCACGGTGTGGACCGCGCTGCCCGGCCCGTACTGGCCCGACGAGATCGCCCGCGCGATGGCGGCGACCCTGGCCGGCGGCCGAGGCGCGCTCGCGGTGGTCCCGGACGCCAAGTCGGTGGACCGGGTGGACGCGGCGCTGACCGCGCTGCTGGGACCGGGCCGGCACGTCGCGCTCACCGCGGGCCTGGGGCCGCAGGAGCGCTACCGGCGCTGGCTGGCGGTCAACCGCGGGACGGTGCGCGCGGTGGTCGGCACCCGGGCGGCGATGTTCGCGCCGGTGGTGGAACTGGGCCTGGCCCTGGTCTGGAACGACGGCGACGACTCGCATGCCGACCTCAACGCGCCCTACCCGCACGTGCGCGAGGTGCTGGCGATGCGTGCCGCGCGCGAGCACGCGGCGTTCACCGTCGGCGGGCACGCCACCACGGTCGAGGCCGCGCAACTGGTGCGCTCCGGGTGGGCCCGGCCGCTGGACGCGGACCGGGCGGCGGTGCGCGCCGCGGCCCCGCTCGTGCGCACCGTCGGCAGCGATCTGGACCTGGCCCGGGACGAGGCCGCGCGGGCCGCGCGGCTGCCGAGTCTGGCGTGGGAGGTGGCGCGCAACGCGTTGCGGACCGGACCGGTCCTGGTCCAGGTCCCGCGCCGGGGCTACCTGGTCCGCACCTCGTGCCAACGGTGCCGCGAACCCGCGCGTTGTGCACACTGCTCGGGGCCGCTCGAACTGCCGTCCGGGGACGGCGTGTTGACCTGCGGCTGGTGTACCCGTCCGGCGCCGGCCTGGCACTGCCGGGTGTGCGGCGGCGATCGCATCCGGGCCGGGGTGATCGGCGCGCGCCGGACCGCCGAGGAGTTGGGCCGCGCGTTTCCCGCCGTGCCGGTGCGTACCTCGGGCCGGGACGCGATCCTGACCACCGTGCCGGACCTGCCCGCGTTGATCATCGCCACGCCCGGCGCCGAACCGGTCGCGCCGAGCGGCTACGCGGCGGCGTTGCTCCTGGACGGCTGGGCCCTGCTCACCCGGCCCGACCTGCGGGCCGGTGAGGAGGCGCTGCGCCGCTGGCTGGACGCGGCAAGCCTGGTCCGGCCGGCGGGGGAGGGCGGCACGCTGGTGGTGGTCGCCGAGTCCACGCTGCGCCCGGTGCAGGCGTTGGTGCGCTGGGACCCGCAGGGGTACGCGCTGGCCGAACTGGTCGAGCGCGCCGAGTTGAACCTGCCGCCGGTGTCGCGGATGGCGTCGGTCACCGGGCCGCCGGCCGGCATCGCCGACTTCCTGGCGGTGCTTCGGCTACCGGACGCGGTGGACGTGCTGGGCCCGGTCCCGGTCGCCCCGACCGCGCCGCGCACCCCGCCGCCGACGGCGCCCGCCAAGCCCGACCCGCGCGCCGCGCGCACCCGCGCCGAACTCACCCGCGCCCTGTTCGGCGACACCCCACCGCCCGACCGCCGCCCGACCGCGGCCCCCGCCCCGCCGCCCCGGCACGAACGGGTACTGCTGCGCATCGAACCGGGGCGAGGCGCGGAGCTGGCCCACGCCCTCAAGGCGGCCCAGACCCTGCGCCTGGCCCGAGCCGCCCCCGACCCGGTACACATCAGAATCGACCCACCCGACATCGGCTGAGAGCCGCCGCGATGCCGAGCGGTACGCGGCGGGCCGTATGCGCCGCGTCATGCACGCCGGGCCGGCGGCGAGACCGTCGGGCGCGCGGGTGGCGCACCAAGCGTTCGGGAATCCTTGCGCCCGCCGGGCGGGTGAGGTGCTCGTCGGGGCATGCGTGTGCGGCGGCTCGTGCCGGCCGGTCGCCCGCGCGACCGGCGGGTGGGGACTCGACCGGCGTGCCGCGTGCGGTGGGTGATGCGCAGCAGGCCCGCACGCGTGCCGGGCCGGGTGAGGCCACCGTCGCGGCGCGCGCCTGCGGCAGGTGGCGCGTGTCGGACGCCGCACACGCGGGGAATCGCGCCCCCGGGTCAGGTGCGCTGGGCCCGTCGTGCCGGGACACCGCCCGGCCTCGCCCGCCGGCCCGGCTTCCCCGCTCGGCCTCGCTCGCTCGGCCGTGAACCGCGCGGTCAACCGGCCGGGTCGCCCGGCCGGTTGACCGCCGTCCTTCCCCCGCCGACCCTCACCCCCAGCGGGTTCGGCTCCCGCAGGACTTCGTCATCGGTGCCTGTGCGCAGCGCAGGGATTCCGCGTCGGCCACGCGCTCGTGGAGCAGCGCGCCGGCCGCGTCGTAGGCCCGGATTCGGGCCGGCGCGGTGTCGTTGCCCGGCACGGTCGCGAGCCACACGCCGTTGCGTACCACCGCGCCCACCGTCTTCCCGTCGGGCAACTCGACCACGACCCGCGCCACCGCGCCGGTCGTACGGCCCCACCACGTCGTCGGGGTCGGCGCGACCATCGGGAGCGGCTCGGCCGCGGCCGGGTCCAGAGGGAGAGGTTGTGCCCCGGGCAGCAGCATGACCTGGGTCCGCCGCACCTCGAACGCCCCCGCGAGGATGCCGTCGGCGGCCGTCGGCGCCGGCAGTTCCGGCGGGGACTTCTCGCCGTGGCACACCACCAGGTCCGGCTTGTCGGCCTTGCCGAGCACGAACGGGCGCAGCCCGCCGGCCGCGTCGTGCTCCCACGCGGTGAAGTACGGCCGGAACGCCGCGTCCGGCTCGCGCACCTTCCACACCTGCCGGTCGGGCGCGGTGGCGGTGTCGGTCGGGCGCGGAGTCGAGGTGGGCGGCACGTTCCACCCGGTCGGGGTCCACGACACGGCCGTGGGGGGCGACTGCGGCGGCGGACCGTACGGGCCCGCCGCGTTTCCCGGCGTGTGCGCGGGCAGGTCACCGGCATCGGCACCCAAGGGAGTGCCGGGTGGCAGGGTGTGGCCGATACTCGGCGGGGCGGACCCGGGCGCGCGCGCTCCCGGCGGCGGCATCGTCGGACCGCCCGGGTCGAATCCGGTCGGCGGCGGAGGCGGAACGGCGGCTCGACGGCCGAGTTCCAGACACGAGTTCAGCGCGCGGGTCGCCACGTCCCACGGCACCGGATCGCCCGGCTTCGCCGCGTCCTGGGGCACCCCCCGGATCGGGTCCTGCCCGGCCACCGGGCCGGCCGGCGACAGATCCTGCGGGCCCTGCCACGGTTGCGCGGCCAGGATCCCGGCCGCGCACACCGCGAGCACCGCGCCCGCGGCGACGCCCGGCATCAGGGCCCGGCCCCGGGACGTTTCCCCGGTGTCGAGAATCGCGAGCAGTTCGCGCCTGCGTCGCTCGTGCCCCGGCAGTCGGTCCTGGCTGTACGGGCTCATCGTGCCTCCTCGATGCCTCGGTACGTGCCCGCGTGCACGCCCTCTTCGGCCAACAGGCCGCCCAATCGTTTCCGCGCCCGGTGCATCCGCGCCTTGACCGTGCCCAGCGCGACGCCGAGCGCGGTCGCGGCTGCCTGCTGGTCCAGGCCGCCCCAGACGCACAACTCCACGACGTCGCGCTCGTGCCGGGGCAGTCGTGCCACCGAGCGCCGCAGCGCCTGCGCCGCGTGTTCCTCGTCGATCCGCCGGGCGACCTCGTCCGCGTGGTCGGGGACGTCCGGCGGCAGCGGTACGCGCGCGGCCAGCGTGCGATAGCGCTTGAGCGCGCGCCGCCGGTTCGCGAGCGTGCGATTGGCCGTACCCAGCAGCCACGGCAGCGCGCTGTCCCGGTCGAAGCTCACTTCCATGCGGCGGCGCCAGGCGGTCAGGAACACCGCCGACGTCAGGTCCTCGGCCTCGCCACCGTCCCCGATCCGCCGCAGCACATGCCCATACACCGCCCCCGCGTGCCGGTCGAACACCACCGCGAACGCATCGCGATCCCCCGTCCGGACCCGAGACCACAACACGTGGTCCCCGTCCTCCTGCACCTGATCCGTCGTCACACCCCGAGAGTGTCCGCCCCACACACCGAGGTTGCCTCAGCTCCCGAGGCCCACTCCGGATCCCGCTCCGGATTCGCCCCGCCTGCCGCCACGAAATCCCACCCCGCATCCCGCTGCCGAACCCCGCCCACCCCCTCCCGACCCGCGCCCGCCGGGCCCCACCCCCGCGCCCCCGACCCATGCCGCGGTGTGTGCGCCGGCCGCGGCTCGGGCGCTCAGTAGACTTGCCGCTCTCCGGTTTCGATCGACCGGCGCCACCGCGCGGCCGCACCGCGCCGGAACGCCGCCGCGCGCCGGCGACGTTCGTCACCACGACCGACCACCGATGGGGGAGCACACCCGTGGCAGTCCAGCCGATTCGTCTGTTCGGCGACCCCGTCCTGCGGAGCAAGGCCGACCCGGTCACCGTGTTCGACAAGGAACTGCGGCGCCTGGTCGCCGACCTCACCGACACGATGCGCGACGCGCCCGGCACCGGCCTGGCCGCACCCCAGATCGGCGTCGCCCTGCGGGTGTTCACCTACCAGGTGGACGGCGAGGTGGGTCACCTGATCAACCCGGACCTGGACCTGTCCGACGACGAACAGGACGGCCCCGAGGGCTGCCTGTCGCTGCCGGGCCTGCGCTACGACACCAAGCGCGCGTACGGCGTGGTCGCCAAGGGCTTCAACATGCACGGCGACCCCGTCACCATCGAAGGCACCCAACTGCTGTCGCGGTGCATCCAGCACGAGACCGACCACCTCGACGGCATCCTGTTCATCGACCGGCTCGACCGCGAGCAGCGCAAGGCCGCGCTCCGCGCGCTGCGCGAGGCCCAGTGGGCCGGGCAGGCGCCGCCGCAGGTCAAGTTCTCCCCCCACGGCACCTTCGGGAAGGCCCTCTAAACCCCCATGCGCCTAGTCTTCGCCGGCACCCCCGAGGTCGCCGTACCCGCACTCGAAGCCCTGCTGGAATCCCGGCACGAGGTGGTCGCCGTCGTCACCCGACCCGACGCCCCCGCCGGCCGGGGCCGCAAGCTCGTCGCCAGTCCGGTGGCCGAGCGTGCCGCCCGGGCCGGGATCGAGATCCTGCGCCCGACCAAGCCGCGCGACCCGGAGTTCCTGGCCCGGCTCGCCGAGATCGCCCCCGACTGCTGCCCCGTGGTCGCCTACGGCGCGCTGCTGCCCAAGGCCGCGTTGGAGATTCCCGCGCGGGGCTGGGTCAACCTGCACTTCTCGCTGCTGCCCGCGTGGCGCGGCGCGGCGCCCGTGCAGCACGCGGTGCTCGCGGGTGACGACATCACCGGCGCGTGCACCTTCGACATCGAGCAGGGCCTGGACTCGGGCCCCGTCTACGGCACCGTCACCGACGAGATCCGTCCCACCGACACCAGCGGCGACCTGCTGGAGCGGCTGTCCCGCTCCGGCGCGCGGCTGCTGGTGGCGACCATGGACGGCATCGCCGACGGCAGCCTGGAGGCGCGCCCCCAGCCGCCGCACGGCGTCACCCTCGCGCCCAAGCTGACCGTCGAGGACGCGCGCGTCGACTTCACCGCGCCCGCCCTGCGGGTGGACCGCGTGGTGCGCGGCTGTACGCCCGCCCCCGGCGCCTGGACCACCTTCCGCGGCGAGCGCCTCAAGCTCGCCCCGGTGCGTCTGCGCGGCGGCGACAACGCGCTGGCGCCCGGTGAGATCGCGGTGGAGAAGAAGGTGGTCCGGGTGGGTACCGGCAGCCACGCGATCGAACTCACCCAGGTCCAGCCCCAGGGCAAACGCATGATGGCCGCCACCGACTGGGCCCGGGGCGCACACCCCGAGCCCGGTGAAACCCTCGGCACGAACTGAGCACCGTGACCAACGCCCCCGCCGCACGCCCCTATCGCCGCCCGCGTCCCGACGCCGCGCGCCTGGCCGCCTACGACGTCCTGCACGCGGTCGGCGAACGCGACGCGTACGCCAACCTGGTGCTGCCCGCGCTGCTGCGCGAACGCAGGATCATCCCGCGCGACGCCGCCTTCGCGACCGAACTCGTGCACGGCACGCTGCGCCGCCAGGGCACCTACGACCAGATCGTGGCGGCCTGCACGGACCGGCCGATCAAGGAGATCGACCCGCCGGTGCTGGACGTGCTCGCGCTCGGCGTGCACCAACTGCTGAGCATGCGCACCCCCGTGCACGCCGCCGTCTCGGCGACCGTGGAGCTGGCCCGCGCGGTCCTGGGCGACGGCCGCGCCAAGTTCGTCAACGCGATCCTGCGCCGGGTGTCCAAGCAGGACCTGGAGACCTGGCTGCGGCAGATCGCGCCGCCCTACGACGAGGACCCCGAGGGCCACCTCGCGGTCCTGCACTCGCACCCGCGCTGGATCGTGCAGGCGCTGTGGGACGCGCTGGGCGCGCGCGGCAACCCGCACGACCGCGCCGCGATGGAGGCGCTGCTCGCCGCCGACAACATCGCCCCGGTGATCTCGCTGGTCGCCCGCCCGGGCCGGGTCGAACTCGCCGAACTCCACGAGGCCGGCGCCACCCCCGGCCGCTGGTCCCCGTACGCGGCCACCCTCCCCGAGGGCGACCCGGCCGGGATCAAGGCGATCCGGGACGGCCGGGCCGCGGTCCAGGACGAGGGCAGCCAATTGGTCGCCGTCGCGCTGGCCAACGCCGAGGTCGAGGGTGCCG
This sequence comes from Embleya sp. NPDC025285, assembly GCF_055558835.1. Taxonomy (NCBI): domain Bacteria; kingdom Bacillati; phylum Actinomycetota; class Actinomycetes; order Kitasatosporales; family Streptomycetaceae; genus Embleya; species Embleya sp. NPDC025285. Next base: position 109,894 of record NZ_JBVHLU010000003.1, on the reverse strand, counting down.
AGAGCCGCTGGCTGGACCTGTGCGCGGGCCCAGGCGGCAAGGCCGGCCTGCTCGCGGCGATCGCCACCGGGCGCGAGGTCTCGCTGCTGGCGGTCGAGCGCCGACACCACCGCGCCCGGCTGGTGCGCAACGCGATCGGCCACCTGACCCACCATCAGGTGATCACCGCCGACGGCACCCGGCCGGCCTGGCAGCCCGGCAGCTTCGACCGGGTGATCGCCGACGTGCCGTGCAGCGGCCTGGGCGCGCTGCGCCGCCGGCCCGAGTCGCGCTGGCGCCGCAAGCCCGAGGACATCCCCGAACTGGGCGAACTCCAGCGCGCGTTGCTGCGCAGCGCGGTGGCCGCGGCGCGACCCGGCGGGGCGATCGCGTACGTCACCTGCTCACCGCATCCGGCGGAGACGCGCGTGGTGGTGGACGACATCCTGCGCGCGGGCGAGGCCGAGCTGGTCGACGCCCGGCCGCTGTTCCCGGGTGTGCCGCACCTGGGCACCGGCCCGGACGTACAACTGTGGCCGCACCTGCACGGCACCGACGCGATGTACCTGGCGCTGCTGCGCCGCACGGGCTGAGCACCCGAGGGCCGGCCGGCCGGCGCTTCGCACCCGAGAGCCCGGGCCGGCCGGCGCTTCGCCACGCGCGGATCGGGCCGGCGCGAGGCCCGGGCCGCCACCCACGCGGGCGCCTGTTCACCCACACGCGTCAAGCGATCACCCGTACGGACGGGTGACCCGTGGCTGAATTCGGTACAAGCGGGGCATAACGGCGAGAGCGGTCATCACTTTCGGCTCGGCCGCACCGGTCTCCCTCGGGTCCCAGGAAATCCGAGGGCGACCGGCAGCCGCCACCGCAGGAGCCGCCGCACCCATGTCCACGCTCGCCCCCAGCACCCCGCGCCCCGGCCTGCTCGCCCGCACCGGGGGAGCGGTCCGCGGCGAGTGGGGCAGACTCACCTCGGTTCCGATACGCGAGTTGCGCGCGCACGGCGTGTGGGCGATCCCGCTCACCTGCTGCACGGTGCTGCTGACCCTCGGCTTCTGGCTCGCCTGGCGCACCGCGTGGGGCGGCGACGTGGTGAGAGCCCTGGGCGGCGTGAGCGCGGGCATCCCGCTGCCGCTCGCGCTGCTGCGCACCCCCGTGTCGCTGTTCGTCCCGGCGCCGGACCTGCCGGTGTGGGGCGCCCTGATCCAGGTGCTGATCCTGTTCGGACTGGCCGAACTCGACCTGGGCGCACGGCGAACCCTGGTGATCGCGTACCTGGCCACCCTGTGCGGCACGCTGACCGCGCGGGTGATGATCGCGCTCGGCCCGGACCACCCGCTGGGCATCGACGCCCGACACGGCGACGTCCTGGACACCGGCCCCTCGGCCGCGGTGGTGGGCCTGGTGGTGTGCATCGCGATGGTGCGCCGCGCGCCGATCCTGCTCGCCGGCGTGTGGATCCTGATGATCGTCGAGGTCGTGGTCAAGCCGAACCTGGCCGGCCGCGAACATATCGCCGCGATGGCCGGCGTCGCCGTGTGCACCTGCGCCTACCTGGCCTGGCAACGCCGCAGCGCACCCGCCTGACGCCGGCGCGCGGAAAGGGCCTCCCGCCCCGGCGAGGACGACGAGAGGCCCAACCTTCACTCTTTGTGACGAAGCCCGCGAGGCCCCGGGTGCCCCACGCCGAGGTCGAATCCCGCAGCCCTGTTCACGCAGCGCAACGGGCCGGCGGAAGCGACACCACATCCGCCCTAGTGAGCGCAGCGCTCCGCGGCCCCCGCGGCCAGCGCCCGCAGCCGGTCCACCGCCGCCCCCGGATCACGCCCGTCGAACACCGCCGACCCCGCCACGAACACGTCCGCGCCGGCCTCCGCGCACATCTCGATCGTCTTCGCGGACACCCCGCCGTCCACCTGCAGCCACATCTGCAGGCCGTGCTTGGCGATCAACTGCCGGGTCCGGCGGATCTTCGGCAGCATGATGTCCAGGAAGCTCTGCCCGCCGAAACCCGGCTCGACCGTCATCACCAGGAGCATGTCCAACTCCGGCAGCAGGTCCTCATACGGCTCGATCGGCGTGGCCGGGCGCAGCGCCATCGACGCCCGCGCGCCCTTGGCCCGCAGGTCCCGAGCGAGCTTGACCGGGGCGGTCGCGGCCTCCACGTGGAAGGTCACGCTGCCCGCGCCGGCCTCCGCGTAGGCGGGCGCCCAGCGGTCCGGGTCCTCGATCATCAGGTGCATGTCGATGGGCGTGTCGGTGGCCTTGATCAGGCTCTCGACCACGGGCAGGCCGATGGTCAGGTTGGGGACGAAGTGGTTGTCCATGACATCCACGTGGAGCCAGTCGGCGTTGCGCACCTGCGCGACCTCGTCGGCGAGGCGGGCGAAGTCGGCGGACAGGATGCTCGGATTGATCTGCACGGTCATGCGCACAGAATCTCATCGCCGCCACAGTCCTTCGGCACCGCCTTCGGCCCCCAAGCTGACGACACGTCAGATCATCCACGCCGCAGTCGTGTTCCGGTATACGAACGCACCGTGACGGACGGCACAGGTTGCCCAAGGTCAACGTTGTCGGCCGTCGTGGCACACTTCGAGGTGTACGAAAGTCACGTACGCGCGCTCCGGGGTCGGTGAAAATCCGAACCGGCGGTTACAGTCCGCGACCCGGTCGACGCCCCGCACCCGTGGAGCGACGGCCGGCTGAACCGGTGGAATTCCGGTACCGACGGTCAAAGTCCGGATGGGAGGCAGCGCGCGGCGAGCGACTGCGGCGTGTTCGCGTACCCTCGGTGCGCCCTCATCCCCGCACGTCACTTCGTCGTGCCGTCCTGCCCGAAAACACCCCGGTGCCCCGCGTCGAATCGCGAGGAGGCACGAGGTGCAGGGCAACACCACCCCGCCGGTCGACGAGACCGCCGCGATGCGCCGCGCCATCTCGCTGGCGAGCCGCGCCCTCGGACACACCAGCCCCAATCCCGTGGTCGGCTGCGTCGTGCTCGGCGTGGACGGCACCGTGGTCGGCGAAGGCTTCCACACCCGCGCCGGCGCCCCGCACGCCGAGGTCGAGGCACTGCGCGCGGCGGGATCCGCGGCCCGCGGCGGCACCGCCCTGGTCACCCTCGAACCCTGCTCGCACACCGGCCGCACCGGCCCGTGCACCCAGGCCCTGATCGACGCCGGCATCCGCCGGGTGCGCTACGCGGTCGCCGACCCCAACCCGGCCGCGTCCGGCGGCGGCGCGGTGCTGCGCGCGGCGGGCGTCGACGCCGAGGGCGGCCTGTTGGCCGCCGAGGCCGAGGCGGGCAACCGGGCCTGGCTGACCGCGACCCGACTGGGCCGCCCGCACGTCACCTGGAAGTACGCCGCAACCCTGGACGGCCGCAGCGCCGCCGCCGACGGCAGCAGCCGCTGGATCACCGGCGCCGCCGCCCGCGCGGACGTGCACACCCTGCGCGCGAGCGTGGACGCGGTGCTGGCCGGCTCCGGCACCCTGCTCGCCGACGACCCGCACCTGGCCGTCCGCGAGGTCCCCGACGTCCGGCAGCCGCTGCGGGTGATCGTGGACACGCACGCCCGCACCCCGGCGAACGCCCGGGTCCTGGACGACGCTGCGCCCACCCTGATCGCGGTCGGACCCGACGCGGACGCCGCCCACCTGCCCGAGGCCGCCGTACTGCGCGTGCCGCGCGCCGACGCCGGCCTGGACCTGCCCGCGTTGTTGAAGGAGCTGTACGCGCGCGACGTACGCGCCGTGCTGCTCGAAGGCGGTCCGACCCTGGCCGGCGCGTTCGCCGCGGCCGGCCTGATCGACACCGTCGTGGGCTACCTCGCCCCCGCTTTGCTCGGCGCCGGGCCCGCCGCCCTGGGACCGGCCGGAATCGGCACCATCTCCGAGGTGTTGCGACTGGACGTCGACGACGTCGCGCGCCTTGGCACCGACATCCGCATCACCGCCCGCCCCCGGCCGGAATCCGCCGGCCGAACGAAGGAGTCCTGACGCATGTTCACCGGAATCGTTGAGGAACTCGGCGAGATCGTGGCCATCGAGCGGCTGACCGACTCGGCCCGGATCACCATCCGCGGCCCCGTCGTCACCACCGGCGCCCGGCACGGCGACTCGATCGCCGTCAACGGGGTGTGTCTGACCGTCGTGGACGACAAGGTCGACCCGGTCGAGGCCACCTTCACCGCGGACGTGATGCAGGAGACGCTGGACAAGTCGAGCCTGGGCGCGCTCACCACCGGCGCGCGGGTGAACCTGGAGCGCCCGATGGTGCTCGGCGGACGGCTCGGCGGCCACCTCGTGCAGGGCCACGTCGACGGCACCGGCGAGATCCTCGCCCGCACGCCCGGCGAGGAGTGGGAGGTCGTGGAGATCGCGCTGCCCGCGCACCTGGCCCGCTACGTGGTGGACAAGGGCTCGATCACCGTGGACGGCATCAGCCTCACCGTCGTGCGCGCGCACGACGCGAGCTTCACCGTCAGCCTGATCCCGACCACGCTCGCGCTGACCACGCTGGGCGTCAAGACCGTCGGCGACCCGGTCAACCTCGAGGTCGACATCATCGCCAAGTACGTCGAACGGCTGGGCACACACGGGCTCGGTACACAGGTGAGGGCATCGTGATCGGCTGGCTCAACGACGCCGCGTTCACCGTCGCCGACAAGCCGGTGCCGTGGTCCGACCTGCTCGGCCAGATCGCGTCGCTGGCCACCGTCGGGCTCGCGCTGCGCCGCAACCTGTGGGCGTGGCCGGTGCAGATCCTCGGCGCGGCACTGCTGATCGCCGCCAACACCTCGGTGCACCTGGGCGGCAGCGCGATGCGCAACGTCGTCATCATCATCGCGGCCGGCTACGGCTGGTGGCGCTGGGCCCGCGGCCGGCGCGACACCGGCGAGGTGCAGATCCGCTTCGGGACCGCCCACGAGCGCATCGCGCTTCTCGCGGTGATGGCGGCCGGCACCGTCGGCTTCGCGCTGCTGCTCGAGCGCACCGGCATCTCGTGGGCGCCGTGGCCGGACGCGTACATCTTCGTCGGCTCGGTGGTGGCGATGCTCGCCCAGGCCCGCGGCCTGTTCGAGTTCTGGCTGGTGTGGATCGCCGTGGACATGGTGGGCGTGCCGCTCGCCGTGCAGCACGGCCTGGTGTTCAGCGGACTGGTCTACGGCGTCTTCTTCGTGATGTGCGTCGCCGGACTCGTCGACTGGTGGAACCGCTCCCGGCGGTACCGGGACAACGGGGCTGCCCGTGTGGCAGATCGGCACCTGGAAGGGGCAACGGCGTGAAGACCAGCAGCGAAACCACCGACATCGAGGTGCCGGCGCAGAAGGCGGCGCCCGAGGCCGCAGCGGAGGAACTGGTGCTCGACTCGATCGAGGACGCGATCAAGGCGATGGCCGCCGGCGAGGCGATCGTGGTGGTGGACGACGAGGACCGCGAGAACGAGGGCGACCTGATCTTCGCCGGCGAACTGGCCACCCAGGCGCTGATGGCGTTCATGATCCGCTACTCCTCGGGCGTGGTCTGCGTGCCGATGCGCGGCGCCGACCTGGACCGGCTCAAGCTGCCGCCGATGACCGCCGTCAACGAGGACCGCAAGGGCACCGCGTACTCGGTCTCGGTGGACGCCAAGGACGGCGTGGACACCGGCATCTCGGCGGCCGACCGCACGCACACCGTGCGCCTGTTGGCCGACCCGGACACGGTGGCCGGCGAGCTGACCCGGCCCGGCCACATCTTCCCGCTGCGCGCGGTCGAGGGCGGCGTGCTGGTGCGCCCCGGGCACACCGAGGCGGCCGTGGACCTGGCCGAACTGGCCGGCCTGGCGCCCGTGGGCGTGATCTGCGAGGTGGTCAACGACGACGGCACGATGGCCCGGCTGCCGCAGCTGGTCCCCTTCGCCCGCGAGCACGGCCTCAAGATCGTCACCATCGCCGACCTGATCGCCTACCGGCGGCGCACCGAGCGCACCATCGAGCGGGCCGCGGAGACCCGGCTGCCCACCGCGCACGGCACCTTCCAGGCGATCGGCTACCGCAGCACCGCCGACGGCGTCGAGCACATCGCGCTGGTGGCCGGCGACATCGGCGACGGCGAGGACGTGCTGGTGCGGGTGCACTCCGAGTGCCTGACCGGCGACGTGTTCGGCTCGCTGCGCTGCGACTGCGGCCCGCAACTGGAGGCCGCGCTGGAGCGGGTCACCGCCGAGGGCCGCGGCGTGGTGTTGTACATGCGCGGCCACGAGGGTCGCGGCATCGGGCTGATCCACAAGCTCCAGGCCTACCAACTCCAGGACGCCGGCCACGACACGGTGGACGCCAACCTGGAACTGGGCCTGCCCGCCGACGCCCGCGACTACGGCACCGGCGCGCAGATCCTGGTCGACCTGGGCGTGCGCTCGATGCGCCTGCTCACCAACAACCCGGCCAAGCGCGCGGGCCTGGAGGGCTACGGCCTGGAGATCACCGGCCGGGTCGCGCTGCCCGTGCACGCCACCGCGGACAACCTGCGCTACCTGCTCACCAAGCGCGACCGGATGGGGCACGACCTGCCCTGGCTGGACCCCTCCGACGAGGCCGCGACCGCGCCCTCGGTCGGCGAGGTCGCCGAGGTCGTCGACGCGAAGGGCCACGCGGTCAGCACCGCCTGACCGACCGCGGCCTCACCCGTATCGGTGACACGCGCGCGGCACCGTCCCCGCCGCGCCGATAGGTTCGACCCGCGCGAACCCGTTCGACCCGCTCCACCGGCGAACCCGATGCACCACACCGGCGCACGACTCGCCGTACTCCACCACCGCAATCAGGCTTCCAGCCGTTCCAGCCGAAGGACACCGACAGACATGAGTGGCGCAGGAGCCCCGAAACTGACCGTCGAGGGCTGCCGTGACCTGCGCGTGGGCGTGGTCGCCGCGCAGTGGCACACCGCCGTGATGGACGGACTCGTGGACGGGGCCCTCAAGGCCCTGAGCGAGCTGGGCATCACCGAACCCACGCTGATCCGCGCCCCCGGCGCGTTCGAGCTGCCCGTGCTCGCCAAGGCGCTGGCCGGGAGCGGCCACGACGCGGTGGTCGCGCTGGGCGTGGTGATCCGCGGCGGAACCCCGCATTTCGAGTACGTGTGCTCGGCCGCCACCGACGGCCTGACCCGGGTCGCGCTGGACACCGGCGTTCCCGTCGGCTTCGGGCTGCTCACCTGCGACACCGAGGAGCAGGCCCTGGACCGGGCCGGCGTGCCCGGCTCGCGCGAGGACAAGGGCCGCGAAGCGGTGGAGGCGGCCGTCGCGACCGCGATGGCGTTGCGTACGCTCTCCGAACCGTGGCGTTCGGCCTGATCGAGGCAACCGACGAGTCGTTCGCGCCACGCCACCCACAACCACGCGATGGGCACCATGAAGACGTTTGAACAGCTTTTCGACGAGCTGCGGGCCAAGGCGGCCTCCGGCCAGGAGGGCTCGCGCACGGTCGAGCTCGTCACCGCCGGTGTGCACACGATCGGCAAGAAGGTCGTCGAGGAGGCCGCCGAAGTGTGGATGGCCGCCGAGCACGAGGGCGCCGACCGCACCGCCGAGGAGATCTCCCAGCTCCTGTACCACCTGCAGGTGATGATGGTCGCTCGCGGCATCTCGCTGCAGGACGTATACGCTCACCTGTGACATCCGCCGTCCCCGGCCCGTCGTCCGGGCCGGGGACGCAGCCGTACCGCAACCTCGTTCGGCACCTCCCGAAGGGTCATTCCATGCTGCGCATCGCCGTCCCCAACAAGGGTTCCCTCTCCGAGCCTGCGTCGGCGATGCTGCATGAGGCGGGCTACCGCCAGCGCAAGCACTCCAAGGAACTGGTGCTGACCGACCCCGACAACAACGTCGAGTTCTTCTTCCTGCGCCCGCGCGACATCGCCATCTACGTCGGCTCCGGCCGGCTCGACGCCGGCATCACCGGGCGCGACCTGCTGATGGACTCGGGCGCCGAGGCCGAGGAGATCCTGCAACTGGGGCTGGCCCCGGCCACCTTCCGCTACGCCGCGCCCGCCGCGCTGGCCCGGGAGCTGGACGGGCAGGGCAAGAAGGGCCTGGCCGGGCTGCGGGTGGCGTCCTCCTACATCGGGATCGTCGAGCGCGACTTCGCCGACAACGGCATCGAGGCCGCCGCGCTGGTCAAGCTGGACGGCGCGGTGGAGACCGCGATCCAACTGGGCGTCGCGGACGTGATCGCCGATGTCGTGGAGACCGGCACCACGCTCGCGCAGGCGGGTCTGGAGGTGTTCGGCGAGCCGATCCTGCGCTCGGAGGCGGTGCTGATCCGCCGGGCCGGCGCGGAGACCTCGGCCGCGCTGGAGCAACTGGTCCGCCGGCTCCAGGGCGTCCTGGTCGCGCGCAGCTACGTGATGATGGACTACGACATCCGGGTCGAGCGGGTGGAGGCGGCGGTCACGCTGACCCCGGGCCTGGAGTCGCCCACGGTCAGCCCGCTGCACAACGAGGGCTGGGTCGCGGTGCGCGCGATGGTCCCGCGCAAGAACGCCCAGCAGATCATGGACGACCTGTGGGAGATCGGCGCCCGCGCGATCCTGGTCACCGGCATCCACGCCTGCCGTCTTTGACACCCGGTCGGTCCGTCCCCGCCGCGCGGGCTGACCGACCACCCTCACCCCCCGGAGAACCGTCCCGCCATGAGCGCCAGCACCCCCGCCGCCGACCTTCCGCGTACCTGGTACGCGAAGCGCAGTCGTCTCATCACCGCCGTGCTCGGCGTGGTCATCCTGGTCGGGTTGTGCGTGCTGGCGCTGATGTTGCCGGAGAAGGGCGGCTGGGGGTTCGGCTCGCGGATGGGGGTCGCGCTCACCGGCGTGCTCGGCCTGGCCGCGATGCTGATGCTCGGCCGGCCGAAGGTGGTCGCGGCATCGAGCGGGGTGACCGTGGTCAACCTGCTGCGCACCACGCACCTGGAGTGGGCCCAGATCGTCCGGGTCTACCTGCGCCAGGGCGACCCGTGGGCGCAGATCGACATGTCCAACGGCGACACGCTGGCGGTGATGGGCATCCAGACCTCCAACGGCAAGGCCGACGCGATCACCGCGACGCGCGAGCTCCGGGCCCTGGTGGACAAGTACGGGACGGCCGCCGAGGCGCGCTAGGCGCGCCCCGCCTTCGACGCCGCCCGGCCCGCCCGGTCACGGCCTCGGCACGTTGCGCAGGTTCGACCTGGCCATCTGGACCATCCGGCCGACGCCGCCGGCCAGCACCGTGCGCCCGGCGCTCAGGGCGAAGCCCTGGATCTGCTCGGCGGTGATCTTCGGCGGGATGGACAGCGCGTTGGGGTCGGTGACGATGTCCACCAGTGCCGGACCCTGGTGCGCGAACGCGTCGCGCAGCGCGCCACGGACCTGCTTGGGCTTTTCCACCCGCACCCCGAACGCGCCCGCCGCACGCGCGATCGCGGCGAAGTCCGGGTTCTTGTTGGTGGTCCCGAACGGCTCGAGCCCGGCGACCATCATCTCCAACTCGACCATGCCGAGTGACGAATTGTTGAACAGCACGATCTTCACCGGCAACGCGGACTGCACCAGGGTCAACAGGTCGCCCATCAGCATCGAGAAGCCGCCGTCCCCGGACATCGACACCACCTGCCGGTCCACGTCCAGGAACTGCGCGCCGATCGCCTGGGGCAGCGCGTTGGCCATCGAGCCGTGCGAGAACGAACCGATGACCCGGCGCCGCCCGTTCGGCGTCAGGTAGCGCGCCGCCCACACGTTGCACATGCCGGTGTCGACGGTGAAGATCGCGTCGTCGGCGGCCTCCTCGTCCAGGATCGAGGCGACGTACTCGGGGTGGATGGGCACGTGCTTCTCCACCTTGCGGGTGTACGCCTTCACCACGCCCTCGAGCGCGTCCGCGTGCTTGCGCAACATCCGGTCCAGGAACCTGCGGTCGGTCTTGGCCCGCACCATCGGGGTCAGCGCGCGCAGCGTCTCGCGTACGTCGCCCCACACCGCCAGGTCCAGCTTCGTGCGCCGGCCCAGGTGCGCGGGTCGTACGTCCACCTGCACGGTGGCCACGTCCTGCGGCAGGAAGGCGTTGTACGGGAAGTCGGTGCCCAGCAGGATCAGCAGGTCCGCCTCGTGCATCGCCTCGTACGCGGCGCCGTAGCCCAGCAGTCCGGACATGCCCACATCGAAGGGATTGTCGTACTGGATGTGCTCCTTGCCGCGCAGCGCGTGTCCCACCGGCGCGTTGATCCGGTCGGCGAAGGCCATCACCTCCTCGTGCGCGCCCGCCGTGCCCGCGCCGCAGAACAGGGTGACCCGCTCGGCCTCGTCGATCATCCGGGTCAGCGTGGCCAGGTCCGCGTCCGCCGGGCGCACCGTCGGGAGCGACGTGGGCAGCGCAACCTGATGGGCCTTCTCCGGCGCGGGCTTGTCCGCGACATCGCCCGGGAGGGTGACCACCGACACCCCGCCCAGGCCCACCGCGTGCCGGATCGCCGACTGCAGCACCCGCGGCATCTGCTCGGGGGTGCCGATCATCTCGCTGTAGTGGCTGCACTCGACGAACAGTCGTTCGGGATGCGTCTCCTGGAAGAACGCGGTGCCGATCTCGCCGCTGGGAATGTGCGACGCGAGCGCCAGCACCGGGGCGTGCGAGCGATGCGCGTCGAACAGGCCGTTGATCAGGTGCAGGTTGCCCGGGCCGCAACTGCCCGCGCACGCGGCCAGCGTGCCGGTCAGTTGCGCCTCCGCGCCGGCCGCGAACGCGGCCACCTCCTCGTGCCGTACGTGCACCCAGTCGATCGCGGCGTTGCGCCGCACCGCGTCCACGATCGGATTGAGGCTGTCGCCCACCACGCCGTACAACCGGCGCACCCCCGCCTGGGCGAGGATGTCCACGAACTGCTCGGCGACGCTCTGCTTGGCCACGGGAGACCCTTCCGTCCGGCTCGTCCGGCGGCCCGGCGCGCGCTGCCGCGCCCGCCCGACGGTCGAAAAGCGATGATCGGTTAGCCCTACCCGTGCCTCGCCCGGCTATCCCCGGCCGTCGGCCAGATCCCCGTATGCCTGGAAGAGGTCGGACAGGCGCAGCGTGGTCAGCTCGGCCAGGTCCGGACCCTCCGCCAGCTCCACCAGCCGCACGTCCCGGTACATGCAGCACTTCTCGTACAGGGTGCGGACGAAGCGGGCGTTGCCCAGCTCGTCGATCCAGCCCTGTTCGCGCACGTGGCCGGTGATGCTGCGCAGCTCGGCCGCCGCGTCCTCGTCCCACGTGTCGCCGCCGACGGCCGCCATCACCTCGGCGATCCGGGCCAGATCCTCGGCGCCGTAGGAGGGGAACTCGACCCGGGTGGTGAACCGTGACATCAGGCCCGGGTTCGAGGTGAGCAGCCGGTCCATGCCCTCCGGATAGCCGGCCAGGATGATGACCAGCCGGTCCCGGTCGTCCTCGGCCCGCTTGAGCAGCACCTGGAGTGCCTCGTCGCCGTACGCGTCGCCCTTGGAGTAGCCCACGTTGGTCAGGCCGTACGCCTCGTCCACGAACAACACGCCGCCCAGCGCCGAGTCGATCAACTCGCCGGTCTTGACCGCGGTCTGGCCCAGGTACTCGCCGACCAGGTCGGAGCGCTGGGCCTCGACCAGGCGGTCGCTCTCCAGCAGACCCAGCGCGGCGAAGACCCGGCCGAGCAGCCGGGCCACGGTGGTCTTGCCGGTGCCGGAGGGGCCGGAGAAGACGAAGTGCCGCTTGGGGGCCTGCGCGGGCAGGCCCTGCGCCTCGCGCAGCCGGGCCATCCGCATCTGCGCGGACAACGCGCGCACCTGGCGTTTGACCGGCTCCAGGCCGACCATCGACTCCAGTTCGGCCAGCACCAGCGCGAGTTCCTCGGGGGCGGCGGCCGGGCGCATCGGCGCGGATCGGCCGGCCGCCCGGACGTCCGCGTCCGGCTGCGATTCGGCGTCGGCACCGTCCGGGACCGGGTCCGGCTCGCGCTCGACCTCGGCGGCGGGCGGTGGCCCGGCCGGCGGGGGAGCGGTCGCGGGTATCGGTGGCAACACGTCCGGCAGCGGTCCCCGGCCGACCACGGGACCGGCCAGGCGCGCGGTCATCCCGCCGTACTCGTCCAGTGGTTCGCCGGCCGCCAGCGAGGACAGCCGTGCGGCGGTGTCCATGAACGAGGGATCCGCCTGGTGCACGGCGCGGTACAGCGGCAGCGCGGCCGGGGTGCGGCCGGTCTCCTCGTACGCGCGCGCGAGCCAATAGCGCAGCTCCTTGCGCTGCGGGTGCTCCGAGCGGCAGCGCACCAGGGCGGTGGCGAGCACCTGTTCGGCCTTGGCGTACAGACCCAGTCGCACCCGGGCCATGCCCGCGAACAGGCCCGCCTCGACGCCGAGCAGCGCGTCGTCGTCCAGCCCTGCGGTGTGTCGGAGCAGTTGTTGCCAGTCCTTGCCCAGATAGGCCCGGCAGGCCAGGAGGAACCGGGTGGCCGCGTCCTGTTCGGCGGGCGGGCACAGGGCCAACGCCGCGTCCAGCTCGGGCAGATGGCGCCCGTCCAACCAGTGCGAGGCGTGCGCGAGGGCCAGGTCGCGCGGGGTCTCCAGGACCAGTTGCACCCACCAGCCCAGCCAGTACCAGGAGTTGAGCGGCCGGCCGTATTTCGCGCGTTGCTCGCCGAAGCGTTCTCGATGGGTGTGCATGGCCACCACCGCGGCGGCCACCTCCACCTTGAGCGCGTGCAGCCCCAGCCACGCGTCGGCCATGCCCGGGTCGGTTTCGACCGCGGCCCGGAACTGCACCTCCGCCTGGCCGTATTCGCCGGCGACGTAGGCGTCCATGCCGCGCAACCAGGCCAGTTCGGCCGGGCTTCCGGTGCGTGCGCCACGATCGGTCTGTCCCACGGTGGACCCCCCTTCCCCCGGCCGGTCCTCTCCGCGTGCCCGTGTCCCCGAGGGGACTTCGAGAGGATGTCGGCCCGCTGCCGATGAATCCCGGTGCGTCCATTCCGCCCGATCGGCGACGCCCCTTAGAGCCTCTCCCGTTCCGCTGCCCGTCACGCCGTCTCGTGCGAGGCGGTCACGGATGGTGTCCGCTTCGCCACGCGTTCGTGTCCCCGCGCATCGTACCGAGCGGGGCCCGGCAATCCGAGGGGCGAACGGTATTTGGGGTGGTGAGTGCCGCCGTCGGGCGTGTGCCGGTGGTGAGGCGGGGGCCCGCGGATCCGCGGGGCGGGTGCCGATCGACCCGGCGCGGTACGAGGAAGCCTCCGGCCGCGGGGGAACGACCGGAGGCTTCGTCTCGCGCGGGGTCGGCGGGGGTTCCGACGCTGCCGCTGGACCGCAAGCTATGGCGATCCGGACACAACGGTCAAGGACGCCACGCCGGGAAATCTCCGGACGGAACGTGATCTTCGTGAAACGGTCCCGATCAGGGATCGTGCGCCCCGCGCACTCCGGGTGTGCACTGCCCGCGCGCTCTCCATGGTGCTGACGCGCTCGTGTTCGTAACGCTACGGTCGGTATATGGGCAACCTCGGGGACGCGGGCGGAACGGCAGCCGGGGGCGAGCCATCGCTTCGTCCCGGTGACAAGAGCGGTGGCGGGAGCGGCCGCGCGGCGGTGGCGGGAGCCGCGCCGCGACGGCTGCCGCCGCGGCGCCGCAAGGCGGTCGGCGGCGGGACCAGCGCACCGGAGCCGGGACTGATGCCGAGGGCTCGGGTCGCGGGGGCGTCGACGGCGTGGGACGCGGACGGCGACCCGCGGCCGGTGCCCGCGCAGGCAGGACCCGCCGCGCCGACCGCCGCCCCCGCCGCCGCTTCCGCCGCAGCCGCCGCTCCCGCGAAGGTCGGGCGTCAGGCCGGGCGTCCGCTCGTGGAGACCGCGATCGGCCTGGCGGGCCGGCTTGCGCAGGCCGCCTCGGACGTCAAGTACCGCAGCGACCTGATGCGCGATCTGCTGACCGGGCGCAGCACCGACCTCACCGGCTGGACCGCGCTGCCCAGCGGCCCGCTCCTGGTCGTGGTCGCCGAGCCCGATCCGCCCGCGGCGAGCGGCGACCCGCGGGCGATCCGGGCCGGTCAGGAGGCGCTCGCCCTGGCGTGGTCCACGGCCCTGGGCGCCCGTGCCCCCGAGGCGGCCGTCGCGGCGTACCCGCGCGAGGTGGTGGTCCTGCTCGGCGCGCCCGACGACGGCCAGTCCGCGCGTGTGGTCGCCGAACTCGCCGCCGTGGTGCACGCCGACTGCGGCACGGTGATCCGTTCGTTCACCACCGGCATCAGCCGCCCGGCGGACTCCCTGGACGCGCTCCCGGCGGCGTACGAGCAGGCGCGGCGCGCGGTGACGGCGGGGCGGCGCATCCACGGACCGGGCGCGGTGGCGGACTTCGATCAACTCGGCGTCTTTCGCCTGTTGAGCCTGATCCCGGACCCGAGCGAGCTGGACCGCTTCGCGCGTGAGGCGTTGCGCTCGCTCGCGCATCCACGCGATCCCGAGGCGGCGGACCTGCGCAACACGTTGCAGGCGCTGCTGGACACGAACCTGAACGTGGCCGAGACCGCCCGCAGGCTCTACGTGCACTACAACACGCTGCGCTATCGCATCACCAAACTCGAGCGCCTGCTCGGGCCGTTCACCCAGGACCCGCACCTGCGGCTGAATCTGATGATCGCGCTCCAGATCGTGCGCATGCAGGGACGCTGACCCCGGTGGGCGGGCGGGTGCGCCCGGCGCGCCGATCCCGGCGTGGGCCCGGCGCAACGGGCCGGCCCGAGCGGGCGACACGGCGCGGGCGTTCTGCTTGACTGTGCCAGGCAATTGGGCGTGGCGTGGGGAGTGGGCATGGGTGCGCTGGATGGCGTCAAGGTGGTCGAGTTGGCCGGGATCGGGCCCGGGCCGTTCGTCGGCATGATGTTGGCGGATGCCGGGGCCGGTGTCATCCGGGTGGATCGGCCCGGTGGCGCGACGATGCCCTCGATGGTGGTCGGGCGCGGCCGGTTGGGCACGCTGGAGGTCGATCTCAAGGATGTCGCCGCGCGGGACTCGGTGTTGCGGCTGATCGAGGGCGCCGACGTGCTGATCGAGGGCTTTCGCCCCGGCGTCACCGAGCGGCTGGGACTGGGCCCGGACACCTGCCTGGAGCGCAACCCCGCGCTGGTCTATGCCCGGATGACCGGCTGGGGCCAGCACGGGCCGCTCGCGCCGCGGGCCGGGCACGACATCAACTACATCTCGATCTCCGGGGTGTTGCACTCCTTCGCCCGCGCCGGCGAGCGCCCGGTGCCGCCGCTGAACCTGGTCGGCGACTACGGCGGCGGCGCGATGTTCTGCGCCTTCGGCATCCTGGCCGCGCTGCTGGCGGCGCGTACGACCGGGCAGGGGCAGGTCGTCGACGCGGCCATGACGGACGGCTCGGCGACGCTGAGCGCGTTCATCCACGGGATGCGCGGACTCGGCGGCTGGGCGCAAGACCCCGGCGGCAACCTGCTCGACACCGGCGCTCCGTTCTACGACGTGTACACCACCGCCGACGGTCGCCACCTCGCCGTCGGTGCGATCGAACCGCAGTTCTACGCCCTGCTGTTGGCCGGTCTCGGACTCGCCGACGAGGACCTGCCCGGGCAGAACGACCGGGCCGGCTGGCCGCTCCTGCGCGAGCGCTTCGCCGCCGTGATCGCCGGCCGTACCCGGGACGAGTGGACCGCGGTCTTCGAGTCGACGGACGCGTGCGTGACCCCGGTGCTCACCTGGGACGAGGCCGCCGAGCACCCGCACAACCGGGCCCGGGACACCTTCGTGCGCCCCGACGGCACCCTCCAGCCCGCGCCGGCTCCCCGGTTCTCGGGCACGCCCTCGCTCGTCGGCGACGCCTCCGGCCGTCTGGACGCGGCCCTGCTTCAAACCTGGGGGCTGACCCCGGACGAGGCCGCGAAGCTTGCTCCCGAGGGCTGAGGGGCGCAGGACCCGAAGCCCACCGGAAGCCCCCCGAACTCCACTTGAAACCGTGGTCGTTCGGCCGTCCTCGCGCGCGCGGCGCGCATCATGGCACGCCCGTGTCACGCGCGCCGGGTATTGCGCGACAAATGTTTCGACGCGTAGCGCTCTCTCTACGATCGGTAGCCGCAGCCGCCGACCACACGCGAGGAACCATGGACCCCACCACGCTCACCGGCAACATCGGCACGATCGACACCACCGTTCCGCAGGCGCGCGCGACAAACGCCGACCCCATCGCGCGGCTGCTCGGCGAGACCGCCCCGGTGCGACAACGCGTGCTCCGGCACACCGTCTACCGCGACCTCACCGACCTCACCGCCATCCGGGTGTTCATGGCGCACCACGTGTTCGCCGTCTGGGACTTCATGTCCCTGCTCAAGAGCCTGCAACGGCACCTGACCTGCGTGGAGATCCCGTGGGTGCCGCGCGGCGACGCGGAGATCCGGCGGATGGTCAACGAGATCGTGCTCGGCGAGGAGAGCGACACCACCTCCCTGGGCCCGCTCAGCCACTTCGAGCTCTACCTCGCCGCGATGGACGGGGCCGGCGCCGACACCCGACCGGCCCGCCGCTTCCTGGGCCTGCTCGCGGACAAGGTCCCGGTGCCCGAGGCGGTCGCCGCGTGCGGGGCGCCCGCCGGGGCCGCCGCGTTCGTCACGCGCACCTGGCAGGTGGTCGAGCACGCGCCGCTGCACTGCGTCGCCGCGTCCTTCGCGCTCGGTCGCGAGGAACTCATCCCGCGCATGTTCGACCACCTCACCGCGCTCGACGACGTGCACGCGGGCCGGCTCGCGGTGTTCGGCGAATACCTGGCCCGGCACATCGAGGTGGACGGCGACGACCACGGCCCGATGGCGCTGCGCCTGCTCGGCCGGCTGTGCGCCGCCACCCCGGACCCGGCCCGCGCGTGGCGCGAGAGCGCGGGCACCGTCACCGTCTCGCTGCGCGCCCGCGCCGACCTGTGGGACGCGGTGCGCGCCGCGATCGACGCGGCCCGTACCGCAGCCGGATGAAACGCGGCCTTGCCCGGAGCCGTGTGACGTGTCATATGTTGGGCGCGTGACCCACGACGCAGCCCCGCACCCCACAGACCGCCTCGGCCGCGCCCAAAAGGCCGCCGCCGACGCGGGACTGGACGCCCTGCTCATCTCGCCCGGCGCCGACCTGCGCTATCTCACCGGCTACGAGGCGCTTCCGCTGGAGCGCCTGACCTGCCTGGTGGTGCCCGTCGGCGCCGAACCCTTCCTCGTCGTACCCGGCCTGGAGAAGCCCGCCGCCCTCGCGTCGCCCGCGGGAGAGCTGGGCATCGACGTGGCCGGCTGGGGCGAGACCGAGGACCCGTACGCGCTGATCGCGGGCCGACTGCCGCGCGGCGTGGCCCGGGTCGGCCTGGACAACCACATGTGGGCGGAGAAGGTGCTCGCCTTCCGCGCCGCTCTGCCCGCCGCCGAACAGTCGCTCGCCGGCGACGTGTTGCGCGAACTGCGGATGCGCAAGTCGGCCGCCGAGGTGGAGGCGCTGCGCCGGGCCGGCGCGGCGATCGACCGGGTGCACGCGCGCGTGGGCGACTGGCTCCGGGCGGGCCGCACCGAGCGCGAGGTCGGCGCGGACATCGCCGACGCGATCATCGCCGAGGGCCACGTGCGGGTGGACTTCGTGATCGTCGGCTCCGGCCCCAACGCCGCGAGCCCGCACCACGAACTCTCCGACCGGGTGATCGAGACCGGCGACGTGGTCGTCGTCGACATCGGCGGCACCACCGCCGACGGCTACTGCTCGGACGAGACGCGTACCTACAGCGTCGGCGAACCGCCCGCCGAGTTCCGCCGCTACTACGACGTGCTCGAGCGCGCCCAGGCCGCCCAACTCGCGGCGGTCCGGCCCGGGTTGACCTGCGAGCAACTCGACGCGGTCGGTCGCGACATCATCACCGAGGCGGGCTACGGCGAGTACTTCATCCACCGCACCGGTCACGGCATCGGCATGGAGAGCCACGAGGACCCGTACATCGTCCAGGGCAACACGTTGCCCCTGGAGCCGGGCATGGCCTTTTCGATCGAGCCCGGCATCTACCTGCCCGGTGCGCACGGCGCACGCATCGAGGACATCGTGGTCTGCGGCGAGAGCGGCGCCGACCCGATGAACGTGCGTCCGCACGGGTTGGCCGTGCTGTAGGGCTGTTCGTGGTGGCACCGGCCGCGGCCCGCCGCGCGCGAACCCGGATCCGGCCGCGGCCGGCCGGCGTTCGGGGCGCGGGCCGCGTCGGTGTCGGACGCGGGCGGGGGTGGCGCCGTACGATCGTGCGCAACGGCCGGGGGGCGAACCCCACCCGGTCCGCCGCCGGCCACCGCCGGGCCCGGCCACATCCGGACCGCACGGAAGGACGTCCCATGGCCCTGACGCGCACTCTGCCCACCGACGAGTCCCGTGCCCTGCTCGACCTCACCCGGGAGATCACCGCCCGCGAGATCGCCCCTCGGGCCGCCGCCGACGAGGCCGCCGGACGCTTCCCGCGCGAGGTGTTCGCGACCCTGGGCGCCGCCGGGTTGTTGTCGCTGCCGTACGCCGAGGAATACGGCGGCGGCGACCAGCCGTACGAGGTCTATCTCCAAGTGCTCGAGGAACTCGCCGCCGGCTGGCTGGCGGTCGGCCTCGGGGTGTCGGTGCACACGCTGGCGTGTCACCCGCTCGCGACCTTCGGTACGCCGGAGCAACGGGCCACGCACCTGCCCGCGATGTTGTCCGGCGACCTGCTCGGCGCGTACTGCCTGTCCGAGCCGCACTCGGGCTCGGACGCCGCGGCGCTGAACACCAAGGCACTGGCCGCGACCGACGGGTACGTGCTCACCGGGACCAAGGCGTGGATCACGCACGGCGGGGTGGCCGACTTCTATACCGTGCTCGCCCGTACCTCGCCCGACGGCTCGCGCGGGATCAGCGCGTTCCTGGTCGACGCCGACACACCGGGCCTGTCCGCCGCCGCGCCCGAGCACAAGATGGGAATGCGGTCCTCGCCCACCGCGCAGATCCACCTCGACGGCGCCCGGGTCGCGGCGGAACGGCGGATCGGCGCCGAGGGCCAGGGTTTCCCGATCGCGCTGGCCGCGCTCGACTGCGGCCGATTGGGCATCGCCGCGTGTGCCACCGGCGTTGCCCAGGCCGCGTTGGACCTGGCGAGCGACTACGCCAAGAACCGCTCGCAGTTCGGCGGTCCGATCGCCGACAAGCAGGGCATCCGCTTCATGCTCGCCGACATGGCCACCGCGATCGAGGCGGGCCGCGCGCTGTACCTGTCCGCCGCGCGACTGCGCGACGCGGGCCTGCCGTTCGGCCGCCAGGCGGCGATGGCCAAACTCTTCTGCACGGACGCCGCGATGCGGGTGACGGTCGACGCGGTGCAGGTCCTGGGCGGCTACGGGTACACCACCGACTTCCCGGCGGAGCGATACCTGCGCGAGGCCAAGTGCCTGCAGATCGTCGAGGGCACGAATCAGATCCAACGCATGGTCATCGCCCGGGACTTGCTGCTGAACGGATGATCCGGGGGCGCCGGCCGGCGGGCGGCCCGGGGCCGGGGTGGGTCGGCGCCGGGGAGCGGGCTGCTCGGCGCGGGGCGGATTGTGGCCTTTCGGATCGGGCGGCGGGGGTCGGGTACGGTTGCGTGATCCGGGGGATCGCGCTTCGCATCCGAAGCCGCGCGAGTCGAGGACGAGGAGGCGGCGGGCGTGACGACGGAGCGTACCCCGGGGGCCTCGGCCGAGGACGGCCTGAGCACGGACGAGGCGATTCGGGCCATGTTGTTGTTGATGCCGAGGGTGGCGGCCCGGCTCAAGCGCACCCGGATCCCCGAGCGGTTGCAGTCGATGAACCTGGCCCCGCGACACCTGTCGCTGCTGGCCTACCTGCTCTTCGACGGCCCGATGTCGGTCAACCACCTGGCCGCGCGGCTCGAGGTGGCCCCGACCACGGTCAGCCTGATGGTCAGCGACCTCGGCCGACAGGGCGTCCTGGAGCGGCACACCGACCCGAACGACCGGCGCCGGTCGATCGTGGCGATCACCGAGGACCCGCAGACCCGGACCGCGATCGAGAGCTGGCTGGCGAACGGCGCCGACGCCTGGCGTCGCGCGTTCGACCCGCTCTCACCCGAGGATCGGGCGATGTTCGTGCGGACGATGGGCGCCTACGAGGGCGGGGCCGTCGGCGACGGGGAGTGAGCGGTGCGGTCGACCGGCTTCCCACGCGGCGCGGGAGGGCAGGCGGCCCACGTGCGCATGCGGTCGGCTTCGAAGGCGGTCGGATCGATGCCCGGGCCCGGAGCGGACCCGGTGGCTCACAACGTGTGCGAGAACGGCTGGGCCCGCCAGTCCAGGCCCGCCGGCAACACCGTGACCGCGGGCCGCGGCAGCGGCTCGGGCGTCGCGGAGCCGGCCCGGTCGAGCGAGTCCCCGAACACCGCGCCCGAGCCCGGGCACGAACGTATCCCGAACGGATCCCGCGCACTGGGGCACACCGCGTGATCCGGCACCGTCGCCCCGTCAGGGGCCAAGTCCACGACCAGCACGACCGCACACTCCGGGCATGCCCGACGCGCGGTCGCGGCGCCGGACGGGTCCCCGTCCGGCTCGAACTCGAACGCGTCGTCGAAGTCCGTGATCGGACCGCGCGCCCCCTTACCCGCGGGCACGTCTACGGCGATACTCATGGGGCTCCCCCTGTCGCCACAGCGCCGCGGTGACGGCGCGCTCCGCCGACGATAGTGCGCCCGACCGGAACGTTGCAGTACTCATCCGAGCCCAATTCGCGCGACGCGCGAAACGGATGGCATCGCCACCGGCCGAGTCGGCGCGCCGTACCGCGCCCGCGCCCCGGTCGGCTCGCGCCGAACACGCTCACACCCGCGTGCCGTCCGCGGCCTCCGCCCCCGCCACGGGCTCGAACTCGACCGCCCGGCGCAACTGCTCCAGCCGATAGGGAATCGGCTCCCATCCCGGCCGCCCGGCCATGTCCACGTTCAACTGCACCACCGTGCGCGTATAGGCGCGGGCGAGCCCGCGCGGCATCAGCGGCATCCCGACCGGTCGGCGCCGGGAGTTCCCGTCCCGATCCGGCACCCCGGCGTGGTTGCCCCGTACCGACACCCACACCGCGGCCACCGACCCCTGTACGTGCCGCACCAGTTCCTCGCGTACGTCCAACCAGCGTGCCAACGCCGCGCGGGTGGGGCCGGAGAGCGGCAACACCTCGGTCACCGCCGGGTTGACCGAGCGCGCCTGCGGGCGCCGCACGATGCGCACCGTGCGCTCGTCGGGCGCCAGGTCGGTCAACCGCAGCGCGCACAACTCGCCCGCCCGGGCGCCGGTGTCCAGAACGACGCCGATCAGCGCGAACAGCCGGACCCGGCCCGGGTCGGCGCCGGAGCGATCGGCGTGCGCGGTCAGCCAGTCCAGCAGCAACGAGCGCTGCCGGGCGCCCACCGGCGGCTTGAGGTCGGGCATCGCGGGGCGTTCGGGCAAGGCGATCGGCACCGATCCGGCCCGGGCCAGGATCTCCAGACAGTCCATCCGCACCCGAATGCTCGCCGTCGTCGAGACGCCGTCGCCGGCCACCGTGCGGGTGCGCAACCGGCCGCTGCCCGCCAACTCCAGATAGCGCCGCATCGGATCGGCGGACAGCAGTGCCGCGAGCGAGGCGCGCGCCTCGGGCGGGAAACCCTCCTGGACCAGCGCCCGACGCAACTCGCCCACCACCCACCGCAGTTGCCGAGCCCGGGCGGCGGAGGTGTCGGCCCGCGCGGTGACCCGAAGCAGGGCACGGTCGAGCTGATCGAGCGCGGGAGCACGGTCCTGGTCGGCCATGGGGGCACTGTAACCACGGCCACCGACGATCAACCCCGATCGCCAACCGCACCGGTGCCCGCGCCGCGCCCCGCCGCCCGCCGGGCCGCCGAAGGTCCCCGAACCGCCCGCACGGCGCCACGCGCGGTCGCCATGCCATAGGTTCATCGTGTGGAGGACCTCGACCGACAGATCGTCAAACTGCTCCTGCTCGACGGGCGGATGAGCTACACCGACCTGGGCAAGGCCACCGGCCTGTCCACCTCGGCCGCACACCAGCGTGTGCGCCGACTCGAACAACGCGGGGTCATCCGCGGCTACGCCGCCGTGGTCGACACCGAGGCCATCGGGCTGCCGTTGACCGCGTTCATCTCGGTCAAGCCGATTGACCCCAGCGCCCCGGACGACGCTCCCGAGCGCCTGGCGGACCTCGAGGAGCTGGAGGCGTGCCACAGCGTGGCGGGCGACGAGAGCTACATCCTCAAGGTCCGCGTCGCCACCCCCGGCGACCTGGAGACGCTGCTGGCCCGGATCCGGCTCCAGGCGGGCGTGTCCACCCGTACGACGGTGGTGTTGTCGACGCCCTACGAGGCCCGCGCGCCCCGATTCTGAGCGGATCCGCCCGCGCCGAACCCGAATCAACCGCCCGAGCGATCGCCGGCGGACCGCCCGCGCCGATCCGGGGGAGCGCGCGGGGGCGGCCGTCGACGAAGCAGCCCGGACCCGAGCGGGTGTGCGCGGCGCGGGTCACACGCCCGAAGGGGTGACCTCCGGCTCGGGGTTCGATCCGGGCGGGCCACACTGGTGCCCATGACCACGCTCCTCCTGCGCAACGGCGCCGTGCACAGTCCGGCCGATCCCTTCGCGACCGCCATGGTCGTCGAGAACGACACCATCGCCTGGATCGGCGCCGAGGGGGCCGCCGCGGCCCATGTCGACGCCGTCGACGCGGTGCTCGACCTCGCGGGCGCCCTGGTCACCCCCGCGTTCGTGGACGCGCACGTGCACGCCACCGCGACCGGCCTCGTGTTGACCGGCCTGGACCTGACCGGCGCGCCCTCGTTGACGTACGCGCTCTCGGCGCTGGAGGACCACGCCAAGCGGCGCGGCCTGTACGGAGCCGGCCACGTGCTGCTCGGGCACGGCTGGGACGACAGCGCGTGGCCCGAGGGACGGCCGCCCACCCCGGCCGAGTTGGACCGGGCCACCGGCGGCGCCACCGTCTACCTCTCCCGGATCGACGTGCACTCCGCGGCGTGCTCGCCCGCGTTGCTCGCGCTGGTCCCGGGCGAGCACGGCGACGCGCCCCTGGCGGGCACCGTGCACCACGTCGCGCGGGCCGCCGCGAACGCCGCGCTGACCGCGGCCGATCGAGTCGCCGCGCAGCGGGTCGCGCGGGCCCGGGCTGCGGCGCTGGGCATCGGCACGCTGCACGAGTGCGGCGGGCCGGAGATCGCCGGCGAGGCCGACTTCCGGGCGCTGCTGGCCCTGGCCCGGGACGAGGCCGGCCCGGACGTGGTCGGCTACTGGGGCGCGCTCGCCGCCGACGCCGAGCACGCCCGCACGCTGCGCGCCGACCTGGGCGCGCACGGACTGGGCGGCGACCTGTTCATCGACGGCTCGCTCGGCTCGCACACCGCGTGCCTGCACGCGCCCTACTCCGACGACCCCGGCGCCGGCACCGGCCTGACCCACCTGGCGGCCGAGCAGGTCGCCGAGCACCTCGCCGCGTGCACCCAAGCGGGCATCCAGGCCGGCTTCCACGCGATCGGCGACGCCGCGATCGGCGCGGTCACCGCCGCCGCCCGCGCGCTGATCCAGGGCCCGCACGGCGCGGCCTTCCGCGCGCTGCGACACCGCGTCGAACACGCCGAACTGCTCGACGCCGAAGCCGTCGCGGCCTTCGCCGAACTGGGCCTGACCGCCTCCGTACAGCCCGCCTTCGACGCCGCGTGGGGCGGCCCGGACGGCATGTACGTCCGCCGTCTGGGCGCCGAACGCGCCGCGCTGATGAACCCGTTGGCCGCACTGAGCGCCGCCGGTGTACCGCTCGCGTTCGGGTCGGACGCACCGGTGACCCCGCTCGACCCGTGGGGCACGGTGCGCGCCGCCGCCTTCCACCGCACCCCGGAGCAACGCATCAGCGTGCGCGCCGCGTTCGCCGCGCACACCCGAGGCGGCCACCGCGCGGTCGGCCGGGACGACGCCGGCGTCCTGGTGCCCGGCGCACCCGCCACCTACGCGGTGTGGGACACCACCGAACTGGTCGTGCAGGCACCGGACAGCCGGCTCTCCGGCTGGTCCACCGACCCGCGCTCGGGCACCCCGGGGCTGCCCGACGTGGCCCCCGACCTGCCGTTGCCGCGCTGCCTGCGGACGGCGGTGCGAGGCACCGCGGTGTACACGGCCGAGGGAGCTCTCGACCAGGCGTGAGCACGATCGCGGACGCCGACCCCGGAGCGGCCCCGGGGTCCGTCCCGGGACCCGCCCTAACCGGCCGGGGCCGGCTCCGGCGTCCCGTGCCGGCCCGGCCCGGCCGATCCCGCCGCCCCCGCCGCGCCGGGCCCGGCCTCGGCCGCCCGCGGTCGCTCCGGGACGGTCAGCAGGGGCAGGAAGACCTGCACCAGCGGCCCGATCGCCAGCGCGTACACCACGGTGCCCAGGCCGATCGACCCGCCCAGTACGAAGCCCACCGCCAGCACCGTGACCTCGATGCCGGTCCGGACCAGCCGCACCGAGCGGCCGGTCCGCCGCACCAGCCCGGTCATCAGGCCGTCCCGGGGCCCCGGGCCCAGTCGCGCGCCGATGTAGGCGCCGCCGGCCACCGCGTTCAGGACCACCCCGAAGACCAGGAAGGCCGCTCGCCAACCCAACGCTTCCGGCGTGGGCAGCCACCGCAGCGACGCGTCCACCGCGATGCCGATAACGAACACGTTGCTCACCGTGCCCAGGCCCGGGCGCTGCCGCATCGGCCACCACAGCAGCAGTACCGCGGCGCCGACCACGATCGTCACCACGCCGAAACTCCATCCGGTGCGCTCCGCGAGGCCCTGATGGAACACGTCCCACGGATCCAGGCCCAACTCGGCCCGGATCATCAGCGCCATGCTGAACCCGTAGAGCGTGAGCCCCGCATACAACTGGACCAAGCGCCGGACCCACGACCAAGCCACCGTGCACCTCGTTCTTTACCGGACTGCCAAAAAAGAGCCAACGGTGAAAGAATCGCCGACACCGGATCACGGATCCATAGCCAATTCGACAGGAGTGGACTGATGAGCGCGCCTCACCTGACCGTCAGCAGCACCCGCCTCGCCGACCTCCTGCACCCCTGGACCACCACGACCCAGTCCGCGGCGCGCACCGGGCCGGCGTACCGCACGCTGGCCGATCGCATCCGCGCGCTGCTCCTGGACGGTCGGATCCCGCTGACCGCGCGCCTGCCCGCCGAGCGCGGCCTCGCCGACCGACTCGGCATCAGCCGCACCACGGTCGCCGCCGCGTACGAACTCCTGCGCACCGACGGCTACCTGACCAGCCGGCGCGGCTCCGGCAGTTGGACCACCCTGCCCGGCACGCACACGGAGATCCCCACCAAGGGATTGAGCCCGAGCACCACCACCGGCGTGATCGACCTCGGCGTCGCCGCCCTGCCCGGCCCCGGCCGGGCCCTGCACCAGGCGGTCGCCGACGCCACCGACTCGCTGCCCACCTACACCACCGGCCACGGCTACCTGCCCGGCGGCCTGCCGGTCCTGCGCGACACGCTGGCCCAGCGCTACACCCGGCGCGGCGTACCCACCACGCCCGACCAGATCCTGGTCACCCCCGGCGCGCTCGCCGCGGTCACCCTGGTCCTGCGCACGCTGGCCGGCCCCGGCGACCGGGTCGCGGTGGAATCGCCCACGTACGCCAACGTGCTGGACGCCATCCGGCAGGCCGGGAACCGGCTGGTCCCGGTGCCGATGACGGACACCGGGTGGGACCCGGAGACCTGGCGCGACACGCTGCGCACCGCCGCGCCCCGACTGGCCTACCTGATCCCGGACTACCAGAACCCGACCGGCCACCTCGCCGACGCGGGCATCCGACGCACCCTGGTGGACCTGGCGCGCAACACCGGGACCACGCTGATCGTCGACGAGACGTGCTTCGACCTGGCCCTGGACATCGACCCGAGCGACCGGCCGCTGCCGATGGCCGCGTTCGACCGGACCAACAACGTGGTCACCATCGGCTCGACGTCGAAGACCTTCTGGGGCGGGTTGCGGATCGGCTGGATCCGGGCCACCCCGGACCTGGTCCGGCGGATCGCGGCCACCCGCGCGTCCTTCGACGTCGGCGCGCCGGTGCTGGACCAACTGGTCACCCACCACCTGATCACCGACCACGAGGACACCATCCTGGAGAGCCGGCTGCCCGCGCTGCGCACCGCCCGAGGCGCCCTCGCCGACGCGCTCACCGACCGCCTGCCGAACTGGACCTTCGCGATGCCGGTGGGCGGGCTGTCGTTGTGGGTGCGCACCGACGGGACGTCCAGCCTGTCCCTGACCGAGGCGGCGGCGCGCCACGGCGTGCGGATCGCGGCGGGCACCCACTTCGGCACCGACGGCACCTTCGAGCACCACGTGCGACTGCCGTACGCGCACGATCCGGCGACGCTGACCGAGGCGATCCGCCGGCTTGCCACGGCGGTGGGGGAGACCGAGCGCAGCCGACCCGGCGCCTACGCGGGCTTCTCCGGAGCACCCTGCGTGGCCTGAACCGAGGTGCCGGCGGTGACCGGATGCACCGATGTGGGTGAACGTAAGCCGGGGTCTCGCTCGCGCGTCGGGCCCCGACCCGTGTACAACAACCCGGGAAGCCCGCAACGCGCGACACGCCGACGTCCCCGCCGCCCCGACACCGGCCGGGAACGGGCCGGCACCGGCTCACGATCGGGTCGGGTCCGGATCGCGATCGGGGGCGCGACGCACGTGCGCAAGGGGTGCGGAAGCCGCGAGGAGACCCATTAGGGGAACGATTGCGCCACCTGGTGGGCGCACACCACCCACACCAGTGGCGCACCACCCCGGGTCCTGACCTGCACCGATACCGCATCCGTGCAGGTCAGTGCGATGTTGACACCGCGCCCGCATCGCCCAGTACGTTCGACCCGGTCCACCGCAGGACGACCGGCAGGAGAACACCCTCCCCGAGCACGCGCACGCCTCCGGGCCACAGGTGGCACAGCCACCGGGCGCCAGGTCCGGAACCGACGTGACACGTGCCCGGGAGGCCGCCCCACGCGGCCACGAACGGCAGAGCGGCACCCGTGCAGCCGCCCCGCCGGACGCGAGCACACCCCGCGCCGGAAGGTGAGACCGCGGCAGAGCCCGGTCGCCCAGTAGACAACGACCACCGCGACCGACAGCCAGCCGGTCCGGGGCCGGCCCGAAGGGCGACCGAGCTCCCGCTGCCCCCACCGCACTGTCGAGAACGATCCGAAACCGCTCACCCACCTCGAACGTTGTAACGTCACTGCATCACCCGACCGGCGCAACTCCGTGCCGAAGCCGGCAGCAGTGATCAGCGACGACCCAGCGAGGGGGCCCCACGGTGCCGCAGCTCGACAGCGCCACAGTGCCCGAGGGCGCCCCGCCCCCGGTCTCGGCGCCCGCCCGCAGGCGGCGTTTCCGACGCACCCGGGCCACCGCCGTGAGCATCTACCGCAAGCCCGCCCGCCCGGCCTACGCGCTGATCAGCGGCCTGCTGCTGGCGCTCGCGTTCCCGCCGTACGACATCTGGCCGCTGAGCGTGCTCGCGGTCGCCGTGCTCACCGTCGCGGTGCACGGGCAACGCACCCGCACCGGCTTCGGCTACGGCCTGCTGTTCGGCCTGCCGTTCATGTTGTGGCTGCTCAAGTGGCTGCGCGTGGTCGGGCCGGACGCGTGGATCGTGCTGTCGGTGGTGCAGGCGCTGTACATCGCCGCGTTGGCCGCCGCGCTCACCCTGATCGGCCGACTGCGGTTGTGGCCGCTGTGGACCGCGTGCCTGTGGGTCGCGGAGGAACTGGTGCGCGACCGCGTCCCGTTCGGCGGCTTCCCCTGGGGTCGACTGGCCTTCGCCAACACCGCGACGCCGTTCACCCCGATCGCCGCGCTCGCCGGCGCACCCGGGGTGACCTTCGCCGTCGCGCTCACCGGCGCCCTGCTCGGCTGGGCCGGGCTGCGCCTGTACGCCCGATACACCGCGTCCGCGGACGAGATCGCCGAGTCGGGCCCCGAGGTCGCGCGTACGCCGCGTGCCGCCGTGCCGCTCGCCCTGGGCGCCATCGGCCTGGCGATCGCCATCCCCGCGAGCGCCTACGCGGTCCCCATCCCCACCGAGGGCGACGCCGCGGGCCCGGACAGCGCGACCATCGCGGTGATCCAGGGCAACGTCCCGCGCACCGGCCTGGACTTCCTCGGCCAGCGGCGCGCGGTCCTGGACAACCACGTCCGCGAGACCCACAAGCTCGCCGCCGACGTGCGCGCGGGCAAGGTCAGGAAGCCCGAACTGGTGATCTGGCCGGAGAACTCCTCGGACCTGAACCCGTTCGAGGAGCGCGACGCGTACGTGGCGATCGACGGCGCGGTCAAGGACATCGGCGTCCCCGTGCTCACCGGCGTCCTGGTCGCCGGCCCCGACGCCACACACATCCAGAACCAGGGCATCGTGTGGGACCCGGTCACCGGACCCGGCGCCTCCTACACCAAGCGCCACCCGGTGCCGTTCGGCGAGTACATCCCGATGCGCGAACTGCTCACCAAGTTCATCAGCCGGCTCGAACGCGTCCCGCGCGACTTCTACCCCGGCAAGACCGTCGGCGTCATGCAACTGGGCCCGGCCCGGATCGGCGACGTGATCTGCTTCGAGATCGCCTACGACAACGTCACCCGCGAGGCGGTCACGCACGGTGGCCGGGTGCTGGTCGTGCAGACCAACAACGCCACCTACGGCCGCAGCGGCCAGCCCGAGCAGCAACTCGCGATGTCCAGGCTGCGCGCGATCGAGCACGGCCGCGCGGTGCTCATCGCGGCCACCTCCGGGATCAGCGCGATCGTCATGCCGGATGGAAAAGTGGTCGAACGCACCCGCGAATTCACCGCCGACACGCTGGTCATGGACGTGCCGCTGCGCGACGACCGCACGCCGGCCACCCGACTCGGTTCGGCTCCCGAGTGGATCCTGGCTATCGTCGGTCTTCTCGCCTGCGCGTACGGCATCCTCCGCCGTCGGCGCCAGGCCCGGACAGTCAACACCCCCGGCATCCAGCCGACCACAGCCGACGCCGGCGTCGACACCCTCGCCGACGCCAACGCCATCAAGGAGATGATGTGACCGACAGCGAGCAGACCAGCTTCGCCGACCTCGGCAAGGTGCTCGTCATCATCCCCACCTACAACGAATCGGAGAACATCGAGCCGATCGTCTCCCGCCTGCGGGCCGCCGTGCCCGACGTCGACGTGCTGATCGCCGACGACAACAGCCCCGACGGCACCGGCGACATCGCGGACACCCTCGCCGAGCACGACCCGCACGTCCAGGTCATGCACCGGGCCGGCAAGGAGGGTCTGGGCGCCGCCTATATCGCGGGCTTCCGCTGGGGCATCGACCGCGGTTACGACATCCTGGTGGAGATGGACGCCGACGGTTCGCACCAGCCCGAACAACTCCCGCGCCTGCTCGAAGCGGTACGGGACGCGGACCTGGTGCTCGGTTCGCGCTGGGTCCCCGGCGGCGGCGCGGTCAACTGGCCCGGACACCGCAAGCTCATCTCCAGGGGCGGCAGCACCTACTCGCGCCTGATGCTCGGCGTCGACATCCACGACGTCACCGGCGGCTTCCGGGCGTTCCGCAAGGACACCCTGCTCGGCATCGGTCTGGACGAGGTCGCCTCCCAGGGCTACTGCTTCCAGGTGGACCTGGCCTGGCGGGCGATCCGCAAGGGCTACCGCGTCCTGGAGGTGCCGATCACGTTCATCGAACGCGAGCGCGGCAACAGCAAGATGAGCAACTCGATCGTCGCCGAGGCGCTGTGGCGGGTCACCGCGTGGGGCGTCGGCCGTCGGGTCGGCAAGTACCCCGACGAAGCCACCCCGGAGGCGGCGGCAGGCATCGAGGGCGGCGCCGAGGGCGCGAGCAGGGTCGACAGCGCGCGCGAGGGCCACGACGCGCCGGGCACCGGAGCCACCGGCACCGCGGGAGCCACCGGAGCGGTCGATACCGCCGAATCCGCCGGATCTCCCGACACCGCCGAGGCCGCCGACACCTCGAGCACTACCGGCACCACCGGTACCACCTCGCCGAGGAAGTGATCGCGTGAGCACCCCGCTGCGCCGAGCGGCCACGCTCCTGCCGATCGTCGCCCTGCCACTGGCCGAGATCTACGTGATCAGTCTGGTCGGCAGCGAGATCGGCGCGGGCCGGACGTTCCTGCTGATCCTGGCCGGCGTCGCGCTGGGCTCACTGGTGATCCGCTACGAGGGCCGCCGGGTGCTGACCCGGCTGCGCGAGCTCGGTGAACAGGCCCAGCGCCAGAGCCAGAGCGACCCGACCGTGCTCGCGGCCCAGGGCAAGGAGGCGACCAAGGCCGCCGCCGACGCGGGCGTGGTCATCCTCGGCGGCATCCTGCTGATCATCCCCGGGTTCATCACCGACGCACTGGGCCTGCTGTGTGTGCTGCCGTTCACCCGGCCGCTGATCCGGCGCCTGATCGGCACAGTGGTGGCCGCGAAGGTGGCCAACAGTCCGAGGTTCTCGGGCGCGGTGCGGGACGCCCGGATCCACCGCCCGGACGGCAAGATCGTGCGCGGCGAGGTGATCGATCCGGACGAGCGCCGCGACGACGACCCGCCGGCGCCGCCGCGCGAACTGCCCTGAGGCTTCGGGGCCCCGCGACCTCGAGGGCGGCGTTCGCAGACAGCACGACGCCCGGGGCGCCACGATCGTGAGATCGTCGGCGCCCCGGGCGTCGGTGCCACCTGTCGACGGGATCCGCACGCGCCCGGAGCGGGCTCGCGCGGTGCTCGCTCAGGCGCTCTTGCGGTTGTTGCGCGGATCGTGGTGGAGATTGATCCCACCCGACCGCAGTACGGCGAGGCGCTCGGCGAGGACCTCTTCCAGCTCTTCCCGGGTACGCCGCTCCATGAGCATGTCCCAGTGCGTACGTGTGGCCTTGTTCTTCTTCTCCTCCGGCGGCGCGCCATCCACCAACTGCGCGATGGCACCGCAGCTGCGGCACTCCCACGTCGAAGGGATCTCCGCCTCGACGGAGAACGGCATCTCGAAGCGGTGCCCCCGGGGGCAGTCGTATTCCACGGTGCGACGCGGCGCCAGATCGATACCGCGATCGGTCTCGTAGCTGGTGGCGCCAAGGCGTGTGCCGCGGAGAGCTCGCTCACTCATGAATCGTGCCTCCTGGCTTGTCAACCCACATCGACAGGTCTTGCTGTCTCGTCCGATTGCAGAACGCGTGACGGGCCCCGAAGATTCCCGACCGAGGGGGCGGAGGGGGCGATCGGGGGCCGTGACGGTGAGTAGCTACCCGAAAACGGATGATTCACCACATCGACGGTGGAAAGTGACATAAAACTCGCCTGAACGGCCCGGGGTCGCCGAGGGTACGCCTGCCCGGAACGCGCGCCGCCACGCACAGCGAATGCGCGCCGACCCGAGCGGCCGGTGTCGGGCGACCGCGCCCGGTGCGGGTGGTAGGGGCGTGGCGGGTGGGTTCGCCGACCGGGGCCGTGGTGGGCCTCAACGATCGCGGATCTCGGCCCAGACGATCTTCCCGGTGTCGGTGGGACGCACGCCCCAGTCGGTGGTCAGGCCGGCCACGATGCACAACCCCCGGTGCCGCTCGTCGTGGCCGGGAGAGGCGATCTCCTTGGGCAGTCGGCCGTCGTGGTCGACCACCTCGACGATCAGCCGGCCCGGGTGGTGCCGGAGCCTGAGCTCCATCGGGGTGCGGGCGTGCTCGGCGGCGTTGGAGACGAGTTCGGTGACCACCGAGCAGGTGGTGTCGCTGTGCTCGGCCAGCTCCCAGCGGCCCAGCGTGGCGCGGACGAAGTCGCGGGCCTCGCGCGCGGAGCGCGGCGTGGGCGGCAGGTCGAGGCCGGCGGTGCGCTCGACGCTGTGTCGGGCACGGACCAGCAGCAGCGCGACGTCGTCGGGTTCCTGGCCGGTGAGCATGGTCTTGGCGAGCAGGTCGGCGACGTCGGCGACGTTGTAGGCGCCGCCGGTGGTGCTGTCGATGTGCTTGGTGAGTTCCTGCAGGCGGTCGGTGAGCGAGGCGTCGTGCGATTCGACCAGGCCGTCGGTGTACAGGAGCAGTTGGTCGCCGGTGTCGAAGCCGACCACCGCGTCCTCGAACGCGGTGCCGTCCAGGCCGAGCGGTACGCCCAGGTCGTCCTCCAGGAGTTCGACCTTGCCGTCGGCGCCGATCAGGGCCGGTGGCAGGTGGCCGGCGTTGGACCAGTGGATGGTGGCGTCGCCGGGGTCGTAGACGGCGTACACGCACGTGATGATCTGGTCTTCGCCGCCGAGCCCGGTCACCAGCCGGTTGAGATGCCGCATGACCTGCGCGGGCGGCAGGTCCATCACCGAGTACGCCCGTACCGCGGCCCGGAGTTGGCCCATCACGGCGGCGGCCTGCAGACCTCGACCCATCACGTCGCCGACCACCAGGGCGATTCGGCCGGCGGACAGCGGGATCACGTCGAACCAGTCGCCGCCCACCTGTTGGCCCTTGGCGCCGGGCAGGTAGCGGAAGGCGATGTTGAGTTCGTCCAGGTCGGGCGGGACCTGCGGGAGCAGGCTGCGCTGGAGTTCGACGGCGGTGTCGCGCACGCTGCGGAACAGCCGGGCGTTCTCGATCGCGGTGGCCGCCTGCGCGGCGATGCCCAGGGCGAGTTGTTCGTCGCGTTCGGTGAACACGTCGGCCCGGGTATGGCAGAAGGAGAAGGCGCCCAGGTCCTCGCCGGTCGCGGTGGTGACCGGGATGGTCAGCAGGCTGCGTACGGGGGGCTGTCCGTCGGGGCTCACCCGGTAGGGCAACAGGTGTGTGGCGGCGGGGTCTTCGGTGAGGTCGCCGCGGCGCACGGTGGCCGGCGGGGCGGCGGTGGTCTGCGGTCGGCTGCGCGCGGCGAGGGAGGGTCGCGGTCGGGGCAGGCGGTCGATCAGCGTGGGGTCGGGGCTGGTGACGGCGTAGCGGGTGTCCGCGACGCCGCCGGTGTCGTAGTCGATGTAGCGGAAGATGCCGTGCTCGGCGGCGATCACCGAGGTGGCGGCGTCGGTGGCGGCTTGCACGAGGCGTTCGAGATTGAGCTCGCGGGTGAGTTTCTGGCCGACGCGGTAGAGCGTCTCGACGATCCGGGTCTCCTGGTCGAGTCGGCGCTGTTTGTGGGCGAGTTGCTCCTGCTGCGAGCGGACCCGGTCGCGGGCGTCCTCGGCGACCAGGGCCTGTTGCGCGGTGGTGCCCTCGTGGGCGGCCAGGAGTTGTTCCAGGGCGTCCAGGCGGGCGGCGGCGACGTGCGTGGTGGGGGTGGGCCGGCCGGGGCCGCCGGCGAACAGGGGCGCGGTGTTGAGCGGGAGCAGGGCCAGGCGGGTGGACACCGCGACGGTGCGGAAGAGTTCGGCGATCCGGGCCGGAACGTGGACGCGGGTGAACATCAGCACGGTGAACAGTTCGCCGTCGGGGAGCTTGCCGGCGTAGCCGACCACGGATTTTATCCCGCTCGCCCGGATGAACTCCTTGTCCGGGACGGCGCTGCTGGTGAGCGCGTCCGCGATGTGGTGGATGTCGTGCCGGTCCCATTCGTTGTCGGTGGGCAGCGGCCCGGCCACGATCTCCTCGGCGGTGACCCCGAGTTGCTCGAGCATGGCGCTGATCATCGGCGCCCGGCGGACCGCCTCGGCGCTGGGGAAGGCGACCACTTGGTGGTGCCGCGAGCGGGTGCGGTCACGCCAGTCCGGGTGGTCGCCGGTGGTGGCCAGCAGGGTCAGGCAGCGCAGGTCGGGGTGCGGCGTGAGGCCGGGCTGCCGGCGCAGCGCGCACTGTTCCAGGTCGGGGGTGAGGTTGCGCCAGGGCATGGTCTGGAACAGGCGGGCGAGGACGAGTTGGGGTTGCCCGGTGAGCGGGTCGCGGAAGGTGGTGCGCAGGTGTCGCACGATCGCGCGGGCCGCGTCCTCGGTGGTGGCCGAATCGGCGGTGACCTGGCGCAGTTCGGAGCTGCACACGACCATGTCGCTGACGGTGAAGTTGGCGAGGTCGAACACTGGGCGTCCACGTCCTCCGTGGGGGTGCGGGCCCCCATCATGGCGCGAGGGTGCGGGCGGAGTGGTGCGTTTTGGGTATTTGGTGGTGACGTGACCATGCGTCGAGGCCCCCCGAGCGCGGCTGCTCGGGGGCCTTCGCGAGGGTGGACGCCGGGTCGGCGCGAGTCGGCGCGGGTCGGCGCGGTGCCGCGCCCGGGGTCAGCCGGTGGGCTCGGGCTCGCGTTCGGGGGCCTTGGCGAGCGAGATCGCGGGCGCGTCGACGGGCAGGGTGTCGGTGTGCCGGGGGAGCAGGGCGAGCAGGCGCTCGCGCTCGGCCTCGGGGGTGTCCTCCTCCAGCGGGTCGGGGGTGTGCGGGATCTGGATGCGCACCACGGGGCCGTTGCCGATCCGGATGTAGCCGCGGCCGGGGGGCATGCTCTCGCCGCCGGAGACGCCGGGGGCGGCGCCCAGGACGGTGTACGTGGTCTCCGGGTCCAGCGGGCCCAGCACGACGCGGGTGTGCGTGTCGGCGATCAGCGCGGGGCGCAGTCGGTCCAGGTGGGTGGGCCGGGCGCTGGTGATCACCCCGACGTGTGCGGCGCGGCCCAGGCGCAGCGGGAGGTCGAGCAGTTCCTGCGGGTCGGTGCTGCCCTGTCCGGCGGCGAGATCGCTGAGTTCGGTGATCTCGTCGAGGATCAGCCACAGCGGTCGGCGCGCGTTGTCCGGTACCGCGGTGCCGTATTGCTTGGCGTGGGTGACGGCGGCGATCCGGCGTTCGGTCTCGTGCCGCAGCCAGGTCAGCATCTCCAGCGCGCCGTGGTAGCCGGTCTCGATCCGCAGGATGTTGCGGCGACCGGCCAGGCAGGCGTAGTCGCCGGAGCCGCTGCCGTCGATGATCACGATGTCGCCGTCGCGGGCGGCCTGGAGGGCGATGGTGCGCAGCAGGTTGGACTTGCCCGCGCCGGGGGCGGCGACGGCGAGCAGGTGCGGGTCGGTGCTGCGGTGGCCGGTGCGCCAGATGACCGGCGGGAGTTGCCGGATGGTGTCGTCCACGCGGATCGGGACGCGGCGGTTGGTGCTGCCGGCGTCGGTGACGCCGAGCAGGATCTCGCTCGGCGCGGTGATGAAGTGTTGCGCGGGCACGGCCGAGGGCAGCGGGGGCAGCGCGGCGACGGTGAGGTGGTTGTTCTCGGTGTCCCAGTCGTAGAGGTACTCGCGGCCGCGGCCGGTCTTGGCCTGGAGCACACGTTCGATTCGGGCCCGGGCGGTGGGGTCGTCGTCGGTGAAGTACGGGCTGTAGGTCAGTTCGAGGCGGGTGATCCGGTCACCGTCGAGTTCCCAGTGCCGGAAGGCGTTCTGGTACGGGCCGCCGGGGTGGAAGAGGCGGGCCGGGTCGTGGTCGTCGGCGAGATAGGGCACGAGGCCGTTGTAGACGGCCTGGAGTTTGACGTCGGTGGGGTCGGGGGCGGGCTCGGCGGGCGGTTTCTCCCCGCGGCCGAGCCAGGCGGCGCCGGCCAGGATCAGCAGCAGTGCGATCAGCGGGGCGTAGGGCAGGAAGTAGAGAGCGAGCAACACACCGGCGACACCGGCGACACCGGCCTTGCGCTTGTCCGCCGAAGCGCTCTTCCACCACGCGCGCGCCCACGCGAGTTGTCGGTTCAGCCCTCGGCTGAGGGTGAACACGGGCGAGAACGTGTCGCGGGTGTGGTGGTGGATGCGCTGGGCGCGCGTGCGGGTGTTGCCGATGCCCTCCTTGGCGCGCTGGGCGATGGTGACGAGGGACTTGGGGCCGGGGGACATGCGGTCTCCGTGAGGGGTTGGTACGGGTAGGCGGGAGGCCCCGGTTCGGGGGGACGAGCCGGGGCCTGGGGCCTTGCTGCGGTGGGGGACGGGCGCGGTCAGAAATTGAGGCCGCTGAGCAGGTTGGCGATGCTGTTGCCGCTCGCGGTGATGTGTGGGGCGATCGAACTGCCGGCCAGGTAGAAGCCGAAGAGGGCGCAGACGAGGGCGTGCGGGATTCTCAGCCCGTCCTTGCGGAAGAAGACGTAGGCGATGACGCCGAGCAACAGGACGCCGGAGATGGACAGAACCATGGGTGCTCCTTCGGGCGGTGCACTCAGTGTGTGAGGTGCGGGGTGAGGATCCCGGTGCGGCCGAGGCCGTACAGGATCAGGACGGTGGCGCCGAGGCGCCCGGGGGTGGACAACGCCCAGAGGGCGGCATGGAGGGCGATCACCAGGGGGAGGGTGGCGATCGCGTACACGGTGTGGAAGGTGCGCGATTGCGGGGTGCCGGCGCGGGTGGCGGGGGCCAGGGTGCGGCGGACGACCGAGACGAGGGTGGGCGCCGCGGGGGCGGCCGGGGCGGGGGCTTGGTCGGGGACGGGGGTGGGGCCGGCTTCGGGATTCGGGTCGGTGGGGGACGTGCCGCGGGGGTCGGGCAGCAGTCGCTTGTGGATCAGGCGCATGTGGGTGCTTCTCCCCGAGGTGCCGGCCGGTCGGCCTATCGGTGCAGTACTCAAAGTGCTCTTATCGTTACAAATGGTGCACATCTGTCAAAGCATCAAACGGGTGGAATCGCCACGATTTTCCCGAGGGTCCACTCGCATGGGTGACGTGATGAACCTGTTTGCCCAGGTGGGATCGCGGGTCGCGACCCGCCGGCGGCCGACGGGGCGGCGTCGCGGCACGATCGACGTGATGTCGATTTCCCGACGAACTCACCCATCGGAGTGGCGGTCGGTGGGCGGGTCGTTTCGGCTCCGGCCCGGTTCTGGCAGCGTGAGGCCATGGCCATCCTGCTCGTGGTGCACCACACGCCCTCGCCGACGCTCGCCGAGATGCTGGAGGCGACCCTCGCCGGCGCCCGCGACCCCGAGATCGAGGGCGTCGAGGTCCGGGTCCGGGCCGCGCTGACCTGCTCGCCGGTCGAGGTGCTGGAGGCGGACGGCTACCTGCTCGGCACCCCCGCGAACCTGGGCTACATGTCCGGCGCTTTGAAACACTTCTTCGACGGCGCCTATTACCCGTGCCTGCACGAGACGGTGCGCCGACCGTACGGGCTGTACGTGCACGGCGGCAGCGACACCACCGGCGCGGTGCGCTCGGTCGAGTCGGCGGCCGGCGGATTGCAGTGGAAGCGGGTCCGCCCGCCGGTGGAACTGGCCGGGCCGGTCACGCGCGACGCGCTGGCCGCGTGCACCGAACTGGGCGCTGTGGTGGCGGCGGAACTGATGGACGCGAACTGACGCGGGTCCGGGCGGGCTCGTGGTGGTCCGGGGCTCGCGCCGGCCGGCGGGAGAGGCGGGTACCGCCCTCGGGCCCGCCCCGAGTGACGGCCGCTCGGGTCCCCGTACGCCGGGGGGTGTCAGTTCGGGCGGGCCCAGTGCGGCGGGTGGGTCCGGGCGGTCTCCAGGGCGGAGGCGGTGGGTCGCTCGACCGTGTCGGGGACGGCCTCCAGCGGGATGGACAGGGCCCGGGCCCAGGTGCGCCGCCAGCCGAGGCGGCGCTGGGTGCGGGCGGCCTCCCGACGGGCGCGCGCGGTGGCGCGGCGGGCGATCTCGGCGCGGGCCAGCGCCTGGCTGCGCAGCCACAGCGGGCGCGTGTGCAGGAGCTCCTCGACGTAGGCGGTGGTCCACTTGTTGCTGCGCGGACGCAGGTCCAGGACCAACTCCACGGGCAGCCCGAAGAGTTCGGCGACGGCATCGTCGGTGAGGTGGTCGATCACCGCCTCGGCGGCGCGGCAGACCGCCTCGGCGCGCCGCTGCTGGGCATGCCACTCGCGATCCAGCCAGCGGGTGACCGCGGCGCAGGCGTGTTCGAGTTCGCGGTCCGCGTGCAGTTCCAGCAGCCAGTTCGGTGGGTCGGTGGCCAGTACGTGCAGCAGGTCGGCGCTGACGTGCTGGTCGATGGACGGGACGCGGTGCGCGATGTCCTCGGCCGGCACGCCCAGCGTCGCCCACACCCGATGCGGCCGGGCGAGCGAACGCAGCGCGGTGATCGCGCGCGGGGTGGCGGCGGCGAGCAGGTCGGCGATCTCGCCCGGCTTGTAACGGCACTGGGCGCCGATCTCGGCGATGTCGCGCACACGCGGGTCGCCCATGAACCTGCGCAGCCGGGCGGGCGCGGTGCCGTGCAGCCGGGCCAGCGCGCACGCGAAGGCGATCACGTCGGCCGGGTCGGTCTGCCGGTCGGGGGCCAGGGTCGCGAGATACCGGCGCGCGTTGTGGGCGCGCTCGCGGTTGTGCGCCCGGGTGGCGGCGGCCTTGCTCGCGGCCAGCGAACGGGCCACCCGGCGGGCCGCCTCGCGCAGTTCGCGGTCGGCGGCGATGTGCGGGGGCAGGGTGTCCACGTCGGCGGTGCGGTAGTAGCGCACCTCCGACTCGCGGCCGTAGCGCAGGACCCGCACCCGGTCGACGACGGGCAGCCCGGCGGCCGGTGCGATCCGGCGGAAGCACTCCCGGCTGATGCCGAGGCGGTGCGCGGCCTCGGTGGCGGTCAGCGGCTCTTCGCGGCGCAGCGCGGTGAGGAAGGGGACGGGGTCGGCTGCGGCGCGGGCGACCGCGTCGGCGTCGAAGGTGCCGTCCTGGTGTTGTGCGAGCAGTCCGGTACGGGCGGCGAGGCGGACCTGACGGGGGACGAGCCCCAGCGCCTTGCCGACGCGCGCCGCACCGATGCCTCCTCGGGTCACGACCGGCCCCTTCCGTACGGGTGACACCGAACGGGGCGACGATAGAACGGCTGCGGGTCGCGAGGGAGGGCAAAGGGCGAAATCCGCCCGATCGTGCGGGGAAGCGATAGGGCAGGTTACGGCAAATGGGGGACGGTGGGCGGGTTCGTCGGGAGGGTGCCGGCGGAGTGTCGCAAGCCGGGCGCCTCGGGCCGGCGGCGGCCGGCGCGAGCGTCGGTGGCGGGCGCCTTCGATCGTGTCGATCGGTGGTGCGCAGCCGAACAGTGGAACCTGATCGTGTCGCGTGGCCAGGCCGGCGCATGTCCTGGTTCGTGACCTTACGGTCGGATACATGCGTATTGTCATCGCGGGTGGACACGGAAAGATCGCACTTCGGCTGGAGCGGCTGCTCGCCGATCGCGGACACACGGTGGTCGGGTTCATTCGCAACCCCGACCACGCGAACGACCTGGTCGCGGCCGGGGCCGAGCCGGTGGTGTGCGACCTGGAACGGGCGCCGGTCGAGGAGGTGGTCGAGCACCTGGTCGGCGCGGACGCGGTGGTGTTCGCGGCGGGCGCCGGGGCGGCCGGCACCCGGGAGCGCACGATGACGGTCGACTACGGCGGCGCGGTGCTGCTGGCCGACGCGGCCGAGGACGCGGGCGTACGGCGCTACGTGATGGTGTCCTCGATGGGCGCCTCGACCCGCCCGCCCGCCGACACCGACCCGGACTTCGCCCTCTACCTCAAGGCCAAGGGCGAGGCCGACGAGGACCTGCGCTCGCGCGGCGCGCTCGATCTGACCGTGCTGCGCCCGGGGCGGCTCACCGACGACCCCGGCACCGGGCTGATCGCGCTGTCCGAACGCGAAGGTCGGGGAGCGATCCGCCGCGACGACGTGGCGGCCATCGTGGCCGAACTGCTCGACGAGCCCGGCACGATCGGCAAGACCCTGGAGGTGGTCGGCGGCGACGTGCCGGTCGCCGAGGCGGTCAAGTACGCGGCGGCGAAGCCTCGCCCGTGAGGTCCAGCGCCATCAGCACGTCGTCGACATAACGTCCGCCGAGCAGGAACTCGCCCTCCAGCACGCCCTCGATCCGGTAGCCGCAGGCCAGGTACAGCGCCCGCGCGGAGGCGTTGCCACCGAGCACCCGCAGGGTGATCCGCCGGGCCCCGCGTCGGCGCGCCCGGGCCTCGGCGGCCGCGAGCAGCAGTCGGCCGACCCGGCGGCCCTGATGGTCGGGATGCACCGCGAGCCCGTTGACGATCTGCACGTGGCCGGAGGCCGGGCACAGTGTGGAGCGCTCCAGCAGCACGTAGCCCACGACGAGGTCGCCCTCGTGGGCGACCAGGGTGTCGCGCACGTGCTCGGCGCTGCGGAAGAAGACCTTGTCCGCCGCCCAGCGCGGCGCGGGGGTGACGTCGGGGGACCACGTGAGGTGGTCGATCTCGGCAAGACTCGTACCGTCGGCCTCGGTCGCGGGGCGGACCTGGACGCGGGTTTCCTCCGATGTGCGCGACATCCGATCATCGTCCCACCCGGGGCCGGGCGCCGGGCAGATCGGGTCGCGGACGATCTTGACGACCGCTTCGTGTGCGCCGCGTCCGCGCCGCGTACGCGCCCTAGACTCGCGCGCATGACTTCGCCCCGGGTGCCCGAGGACCTCGATCGTCTCGCGGCCGGCAAGTACGTCCTGTTGACCACGTTCCGCCGGGACGGGCGCGCGGTGGCCACGCCCGTGTGGGTGGTCCGCGACGGCGCCGCGCTCGGGGTGTGGACGGCGCGGGACTCCGGCAAGGTCAAGCGCATCCGCAACGACGGGAAGGTCACCGTCGCGGCGTGCGACGCGCGCGGGAACCCGCGGGGCGCGGCCGTGCCGGGACACGCCTCGCTGCTGGACGCCGCCGGGACCGAGCGGTATCGGGGACTGATTCGGCGCAGGTTCGGGGTGATCGGGCGGTTGACCCTGTTCGGCAGCCGACTGCGGCGCGGGGCGGCCGGGACGATCGGCGTCCGGATCGAGTTGGGCGAGCGGGAGTAGGACCGGGGTCCCGCCCCGGGAGCACCGATCGGGCCGTCGCCGGGCGGTGCCCGCCGAGGTGTTGCGGGTCGACGGTCGCGCGGTGGGCGGTTCTACGGTCGAAGGGTGAGCTTGAAGCC
This sequence comes from Embleya sp. NPDC025285, assembly GCF_055558835.1. Taxonomy (NCBI): domain Bacteria; kingdom Bacillati; phylum Actinomycetota; class Actinomycetes; order Kitasatosporales; family Streptomycetaceae; genus Embleya; species Embleya sp. NPDC025285. The sequence continues at coordinate 68,989 of NZ_JBVHLU010000003.1, read as the reverse complement.
CACGTGCGAGTCGGTGAAGCCGAGGTTGCGGTAGAAGCGGTGGGCGTTCTCGCGGGTGCCGTTGGAGGTGAGCTGGACCAGCGTCGCACCGCGTTCGCGGGCACGGTCGATGGTCCAGTGCATCAGGATCGTGCCCAGGCCGCCGCCGCGCTCGCTGCCGGCGATGCGTACCGCCTCCACCAGGGCCCGCGTGGTCCCGCGCTGGGACAGGCCCGGAATGATGGTCAACTGGAGCGTGCCGATCACCGTCCGCTCACCCGTCGCCGGGTCCGGTCGGGTCATCACGACCAGTTCCTGGTTCGGATCGGCCGTCACCCGCTCGAAGGCCGCCAGGTACGGCGTCAGGTCCTCCTGCGAGTCCCGCCCCGAGCCGAGGGCGTCGTCGACGAGCAGACCCACGATGGCCGAGATGTCGTCCCGGCCCGCCGGCCGGATTTCGATGTCGTTCATGACGCCCAACGTAGAGGGAGCCTCCGCCGGCCATCCGTCCGGTCCCGGGCGCGGCGTCGGGGGCGGTCGGTGACGGATGACTAAGGTCACCCGCGTACGGCCAGGGGAGTAGGCGGGAATTCGGCCGCGCGCAGGATCCGTTGACACCATTGAGGGCGGATGCTTGTCAGGCCACATGGCAAGCGGCCTAACGGGGAGGTTCCACGTGGATGCCGTGCACGAGTGGGTGGAGCGGTTGGGTGATCTACCACCCTCGTACGCCTATGTCGTGATCGCGCTGGTCGCCGTCGTCGAGACCGGTCTGCTGCTGGGCGTCTTCGCGCCCGCCGAACCGGTGCTGCTGCTGGCTGGGCTGCTCACCTCCACCGGCCACTTGGCGCTGGTCCCGGTGTTGATCATCGCGACCGCCGCCGCGCTCGTCGGGGACACCCTCGGTTACCTCTCCGGCAGACATCGCAGCGAACGCATAAGGACCGGACGGCTGGGTCGCCGGGTGGGCGAGCACCGCTGGGAACGGGCCGAGGAGATGTTCACCCGCGGTCGCGGCGCCGGCGGCGTGACCGTGATGCTGGGTCGCTGGGTCGCGTTCGCGCGAACCCTGCTGCCGCGACTCGCCGGCGCGGCGGGCATGCCCTATCGGCGGTTCGCGCCGTGGAACGCGGTCGGGATCCTGGTGTGGGTGCCGGGCTCGATCATGCTGGGCCGCCTCGCGGGCAGCGCGTACCCGTCGGCGGCGAGCGTTCCCGGTTGGATAGGGGCCGCGATCGTCGCGATCGGTATCGTCGCCGGCATCGTCACCTACGTGCGCCGGCGTCGGCGTCGCAAGGCCGAGGAGAACCGTTCCTCGGCGTTCGGGGACCCCGCGGCCAAAGGGCCGGGGGGTTCGCGGCGTGATTTCGCCGGTGCGACGGCGGCGGTCCGCGAGGACAGCGCCGCCTGATCCGGGCGCCGCCGGCGGTCAGCCGCGCAGTGCCGTGTCGCCGTGCTTGGACACGTGTTCGTCCAGCGCGGCGAGAGCCCGGGTGACCTCCTCGTGCGAGCCGCCGGCGCGCTGCTCCTTCCAGTACGCGGAGCCGAGCTGCTTGAGCAGTGCGGACGCGTCCCGGCCCACCTGGACCTCCTCGACCTTGTGCTTGCCGGTGTTCATCGTGTCTTCGGCCATCTTCCTGGCCTTGTCGAGGAAGCCGCTCATCGCGCCGTTCTCCGTTCCCGTTCGGGACGGACATCGCTGCCGCCCCGAGGTCGCTGCCGTACCGGGATCACCGTCCGCAACGCGGCGTAGTCCCGCCGAGATCATTCGATGATCGATCAACGAATGGCACGGATGCGAAGATCCCGAACGGAAGTACACCGATTCGGCCGGGCATTTCACTCGTTCGGCACTGACGGCGGTGCCCTCCCACGCCCCTTCGGGTACCTGCCGATTCCCGTCAGGTATGCGCGACACTGGCGATCATGCGCGCGAGCCGACTGCTGACCATCCTGCTGACCCTGCAGACCCGGGGCCTGGTCACCGCGACCGAGTTGGCCGAGCAGTTGGAGGTGTCGGTCCGCACCGTCTACCGCGACGTCGAGGCGCTGGGCGCGGCGGGGGTGCCGGTCTACGCCGAACGCGGTCCGGCCGGTGGCTACCGTCTCCTGGAGGGTTTCCGGACCCGGATCAACGGGCTCACCCAGGACGAGGCCGACGCGCTCTTCCTGGCCGGACTGCCCGGGCCCGCGGCCGAGCTGGGGCTGGGCGCGGTGGTCGCGTCCGCGCAGCTCAAGGTGCAGGCGGGACTGCCGGCCGAGTTGCGCGATCGGGTCGGGCGGGCGCAACTGCGTTTCCACCTGGACGCGCCCGGCTGGCATCGCGAGGCGGACCGCTCGCCGGAGCTGGCCCGGATCGCGGGCGCGGTGTGGACCGACCGGCGGATCCGGGTGCGCTACCGGCGCTGGGCGGGTGAGGTCACCCGCGATCTGGAGCCGTACGGCCTCGTGCTCAAGGCGGGCGCGTGGTATCTGGTGGCGCGCACCGTGCGCGAGGGCGAGCACCGCGACCGCACCTACCGCGTGGTGCGGATCGAGGAGCTGGACGTGCTCGACGAGATGTTCGAGCGAGATCCGAGCTTCGACCTGCCGGCCTACTGGCGGGCCTGGTCGCAGGACTTCGTCGAACAGTTGCGCCCGATCCTCGCGGACGTGCTGGTGACCGAGGACGCGCGGGCGATGGTGCGGCACCTGTTCGGCGCGCATGTCGCGGACACCGTGGAGGCGAGCGCGGGCGAGCCGCTGCCGGACGGCCGGGTCCGGGCCGACTTCCCGATCGAGACGATCGAGGTGGCCGTGCCCGAGTTGCTGCGCCTGGGGCCGCAGATCGAGATCCTGGGACCTCCGGAGCTGCGCGCGAGAGTGGCCGCCGAAGCACGCGCGACGGCGGCGCGGTACGCGTGAGCGCCCGCGCCGCCGTCGGCGCGGTGGGTCGAGGTCCATGCCCCGACCGGGGGGTTACGCCCCGTTCCGGCGGAACAGACGTACGGCCAGGGCGACCGAGACGGTGGCCAGCGCGAGTGCGGTCAGCACGCCCGTCCCGACCGTGCCGCCGTAGTCGCCCACGAACGCGGACCGGACCGCCTGCACCTGGTAGCGCAGCGGATTGGCCCGGGACAGCCCGTCCAGCCAGCCCGGGGCGAGCGACATCGGCAGCAGGATGCCGGACAACAACATCACCGGCAGGTTCACCGAGTTCACCACCGGCGCGAACTCCTGCGGACTGTCCACCCGCATCGCCAGGGCATAGGACAGGGACGCGATCGAGGCGGTCATCAGCGCGACGAAGCCGAACCCGATCAGCACGCCGACCAGCGGCGCGCGCAGCCCGAACGCCACGCCGACCAGGACCAGCAGCACGGATTGGGCGAGCAACTGCACGATGTCCTTGAGCACGCGCCCGAGCAGCAGCGCGAGTCGGCTCACCGGGGTCACCCGCATGCGCTCCACCACGCCGTGCTGCTTCTCGATCAGGATTGCGAAGCCCGCGAACGCGGCACTGAACAGCCCGAGTTGCACCAGCAGGCCCGGGACCAGGGTCTGCCACGAGTCGCCGTCGCCGCCGAGCGGGACGTCGCGCAGCAGCGGGCCGAACAGGATCAGGAACAGCAACGGTTGCACGAGCCCGAAGATCAGGCCGATTCTGCTCGCGACGGTCTGCCGCAGGTAGCGGCCGAAGATCAGGAGCGTGTCGGCCGCGAGGGCGGAACCGGCGGACGGCGCGGCCGGCGCGACCCGGCCGGTCGGTGTGGTCGGGTCGGCGGGCGCCGAGGAGGTCGACGGTGCGGACGGTGTGGTCATGGCTACCTCGGCCGGATCAGACGGCGATCGGAGTCTCGCTCGGCGCGGGGGTGCGCCGACCGGTGATGGCGATGAACGCGTCCTGGAGCGAGGCGTCCGGGGAACCCGCGTACTCGGTCTTGAGCGCGTGCGCGCTGCCCTGGGCGACGATCCGGCCCCGGTCGACCACCACGAGCCGGTCCGCGAGCGCGTCGGCCTCGTCGAGGTAGTGCGTGGTCAGGAAGATCGTGGTGCCCCACTCGTCGCGGATGCGCCGGACCAGGTTCCACAGGTCGACCCGGCTGCCCGGGTCCAGACCGGTGGTCGGCTCGTCCAGGAAGAGCACATCGGGGCGGTGCAGCAGGCCCATCGCCAGGTCGAGCCGGCGTCGCTGGCCGCCGGAGAGCGCCGCGCACGGACGGTCGAGCAGGTCGAGCAGGTCCAGGTCGGCGGCCAGTTCGGCGGCCCGGGCCCGGGCGTCCGCCTTGTCCAGGCGGTACAGCCGGGCCTGGGTGGTCAGCTCCTCGCGCACCGACACGGCCGGGTCGACGCCGCCGGACTGCGCGACGTAGCCGATCCGTCGGCGTACGCCCGCCGGGTCGCGCAGGAGGTCGTGGCCGGCCACGACGGCGCTGCCGCCGGTGGGCGCGAGCAGCGTGGTCAGCATCCGCAGGGTGGTGGTCTTGCCGGCGCCGTTGGGGCCGAGGAAGCCGAGGATCTCGCCCGCCGGGACGGTCAGATCGATGCCGCGGACCGCCTCGACGGTGCCGCGCTTGGTGCTGAAGGTCCGGGTGAGCCCGGTGGTGTGGATGACCGGTGTCATGGCCCTACCGAAACACAGTCGATTCAATTTTGCAATGACCCCAAAATTTGAGTGCCACCATGAAGGCTAGGATGGCGGTATGACGGAGTCGGAACCCGCCGAGGGCCTGCGTGAACGCAAGAAGCGCCGGACCCGCACGCACATCTCGGACGTCGCGACGGGCCTGTTCCTGGAGCGCGGGTTCGACGCGGTGACCATCGCCCAGATCGCCGAACTGGCCGAGGTGTCGGTGAACACCGTCTACAACTACTTCCCGGCCAAGGAGGACCTGTTCTTCGACCGCGAGGCCGAGGCGGTGGACCGACTGGCCCGCATCGTGCGCGAGCGCGAACCGGGCGAATCGGCCACGCGCGCGGTGCTCGGCGCGCTGCGCCGCGACATCGAGACACACTCCCCGTACGCGGGCCTGGTCGAGGGCTACGAGCGGTTCGCCCGGGTCATGCACGAGTCGCCGGCGCTGATGGCCCGGCTGTGGCGGATGCAGCAACTGGGCGCGGACGCGCTCGCGCTGACCCTGGCCGAGGAGGCGGGCGCCGCGCCGGGCGACCCGGTGCCGGCGCTGATCGCGGGCCAACTGGCCGGGATCCAGCAGGCGGTCTTTCGCGACATCGGTCGACGGATCGCCGCCGGGGGCGGCCCGGAGCCGGCGGTGGAGTACGCGCTGGCGCAACTGGACGCGGTCGAATCGCTGCTCGGGGCCCAGGTGTTGGGCTACGCGGTCCGCGCGCGGGATTCGGCCGGGCCGGTCCCGGCGACGGGGTGTGCCGGCGGCGGCGTCGGGGAGGAGCATGACATCGGCGGCGACGGGGCGATCGATCCGCGATGATCTGCGTGGTCGGCGCCGCCGGGCTCGGCCGACGGATGCTCGGCCGTCACAGGCCAGACAACAGGAGAACCGTGTGACCTCACCAAATGCTTCCGACCGACGCGGACCGCTCGTGTACGTGGGTGCGTACACCCCCGACATGGAGGGTCGCGGCACCGGCATCACGGTGTGCCGACAGGACCCGGCGACCGGGCTGCTCGGCACGCCGTCCGCGGTGATCCCCGCGATCTCGCCGTCGTATCTGGCCCGGCACCCCTCGGGTCGCTTCCTGTACGCGGTGAGCGAGCGCGGCGGCGAGGGCGCGGTCGGCGCGTACTCGGTGCAGGACGAACGGCTGGTGCCGTTGGGCGAGGTGTCCACGCTCGGCGCGGGGCCGTGTCACCTCGCGGCCGATCCCACCGGGCGGTTCATGGTGGTGGCCAACTACGGCGGCGGCAGCGTCACCGTGCACCCGATCGCCGACGACGGCACGCTGGGCGAGGCGGCGACGCACGTACGGCTGACCGGATCCGGGCCGGTGCGCGACCGGCAGGCGTCCTCGCACGCGCACCAGGTGACCTTCGCGGCCGGCGGCGAGTGGCTCGTGGTCTGCGACCTGGGCTCGGACACCGTGTACCACCTGCGCTTCGACGCCGAGGCGGGCACCATCGCCGAGGGTCCGAAGGTGACCCTGCCGCCCGGCACCGGGCCCCGGAACATCGCCTACGGGCCCAACGATCTCGCGTGGCTGGCGGGGGAGTTGAACGCGACGGTCACGCCGCTGCGCAGCGACCCGCGCACGGGCGCGCTCACCGTCGCGGGCAAGCCGTTCGAGCTCTCCGCAGGCGAGGGCGCGCCGTCCGGGATCGTCGCGGCGGCGGACGGGCGCTTCGTGTACGTGGCGAACCGGGGGCCGGACACCGTGTCGGTGCTCGCCGTGGACGGTGCGGAGTCGACCCTGGTCGAAGAGGTGCCGACGGGCGGTGCCTGGCCGCGGGACCTGGCGCTGGTGGGCGACGTGCTCTACGTGGCGAACCAGCGCGGCGACACGGTCACCGGGTTCCGCCGCGACCCGGAGTCGGGACGGCTCACGGCGCTGGGTGTCGCGCTCGGGACCGGGAGCCCGACGAGCGTGCTGGCCTAGCCGCTCACGAGACAATCCCGTACGCCGGACGGACCGAGCTCTCGGCCCGTCCGGCGCGCGGACCCGACTACAGGCCCAGGGACTTGACCGCCGCGACCAAGGGGGCCAGGTCGGAGCGCTGTTCGGCGTCCGCGAGGGATTCGCGCAGCGCCTTGTCGTGGGTGGGGCGCGCGGCGCCGAGTAGATCGCAGCCGGTCGTGGTGACCTCGGTGTAGATGCCCCGACGGTCGGTGTCGCACAGGTAGCGCGAGAGCAGGCCGCGCTCCTCCAGGCGGGTGACCAGGCGCGTGGTGGCGCTCTGGCTCAGCACCACCGCGTCCGAGAGTTCGTTCATCCGCAGGTGGTAGCCGTCCTGCCGGTTCAACACGTCCAGGACCGAGAACTCGCGCACGCTCAGGTCGTGTTCGGCCTGGAGCGCGCGCTCGATGTGCGCCTCGATCCGATTGTGCAGCGCCGCGAGCGCGCACCAGCCCTGCGCGAGCGGCGGTTCGACGGCCTGCCTTTGTTGTCCCATGCGCTCAGGATACCCCCGAAGCGAAATAGCCCGCGTTTGCATTGATCGGCGTCTGCAAATATTGTCGACGCTTGTAGTCATCGGGAACGCGGCGTTCGCGCCTGCCGTCCGCGCCGGCTCCGCACCGGCTCGTTCCCACCACTCGCAGCACTCCTCGAAAGGGGTACTCCGTGCCTCTCGCACTGCTGGCCCTCGCCATCGGGGCCTTCGGCATCGGGACCACCGAATTCGTCATCCTCGGCCTGTTGCCCGAGGTCGCGGGCACCTTCGACGTCTCGATCACCACCGCCGGGCTCCTGGTCAGCGGCTACGCGGTCGGTGTGCTCGTGGGCGCCCCGCTGATGACCGTCCTGGGCACCCGGGTCTCGCGCAAGCGCATGCTGATCCTGCTGATGGCGCTGTTCGTGCTGGGCAACGCGCTGACCGCGCTGGCCCCCGCGTTCGGGGTGATCATGCTCGGGCGCGTGGTCGCCTCCTTCACCCACGGCGCGTTCTTCGGGATCGGCTCGGTGGTGGCCGCCGACCTAGTCGCACCGGAAAAGAAAGCCGCCGCGATCTCCACCATGTTCGCCGGCCTGACCCTGGCCAACGTGCTCGGTGTGCCGCTGGGCACGCTGATCGGCCAGTCGGTGAGCTGGCGGCTGACCTTCCTGCTGGTCGCCGCGCTCGGCGTACTGGGCGCGGTGGGCATCGCCCGGCTGGTCCCCGAGCAGCCCAAGCCCGAAGGTGTGCACCTGCGGCACGAACTCGCGGTGTTCCGCAACGCGCAGGTGCTGCTCGCGATGGGCATGACGGTGCTCGGCTTCGGCGGCGTGTTCGCCGCGCTGACCTACGTCAAGCCGATGATGACCGACGTCGCGGGGTTCTCCGAGGGCGCGGTCACCTGGCTGCTCGCGGTGGTCGGCCTGGGCATGCTGGTCGGCAACTGGGTCGGCGGCCGGCTGGCCGACCGACACCTGATGCCGTTGCTGTACGGCTCGCTGCTCGCGCTCGCGGGCGTGCTGGCGCTGTTCACCGTGACCGCGCACGACAAGGCAGCGTCGGTGATCACGCTGTTCCTGATCGGCGCGCTCGGCTTCGCCACCGTGCCGCCGCTGCAGAAGCGGGTGATGGACAACGCCGCCGGCGCGCCGACGCTGGCCGCCGCGGTCAACATCGGCGCGTTCAACCTCGGCAACGCGATCGCCGCGTGGCTGGGCGGCCTGGTGATCGACGCGGGCCACGGCTACGAGTCGGCGAACTGGGTCGGTGCCGGTCTGGCGCTGGGCGCACTGGCCCTGGCGGTGGTGGCACACGGCCTGGAACGGCGTGCGCCGACCCGCTCGCGCGTGCCGGCCGCGCACGTCCCCGGTGTGCGGACCGCGCTCAGCGGGCAGAGCGGGCAGGGTGACTCCGTCGTCGCGGATCGAGCGGCCGAGCGACCCGCTCGACTCCCCGGTTGACGCGCACCGCGCACCCCCGCCCCCACCCCCGCACCCCGCCCCCTGACGAAGGACGATTCGAACCATGAGCGCCACCCCCGTGCCCGACATCACCCTGAACAACGGCGTCACCATCCCGCAGCTCGGCTTCGGGGTCTTCCAGGTCGAGAACGACGAGGCCGGCGAGGCCGTGGCGACCGCCCTGGAGGTGGGCTACCGGAGCATCGACACCGCCGCGGTCTACGGCAACGAGGCGGGCGTCGGGCGGGCCCTGGCCGCCTCCTCGGTGCCGCGCGAGGAGGTGTTCGTGACGACGAAATTGTGGAACACCGCCCAGGGATACGACTCGACCCTGGTCGCGTTCGACGAGAGCGTGGGCAAGCTCGGCCTGGACTACGTGGACCTGTACCTGATCCACTGGCCGACCCCGAACCGGGACCGCTACCTGGACACGTGGCGGGCGTTCGAGAAGCTGCTCTCCGACGGCCGGGTGCGCGCGATCGGCGTGTCCAACTTCCAGCCCGACCACCTGACCCGACTGCTCGAACACACCGCCCTGTTGCCCGCGGTCAACCAGGTCGAGCTGCACCCCTACCTCCAGCAGGGCAAGGTGCGCGGCTACGACCGGGCGCACGGGATCGCGACCGAGGCGTGGAGCCCGCTGGGCCAGGGCGGCGACCTGCTCGAGGACCCGGTGATCGCCGAGGTCGCCGGCGCGCACGGCAAGTCGGCCGCCCAGGTGGTGCTGCGCTGGCACCTGCAACTGGGGAACATCGTGATCCCCAAGTCGGTCACGCCCTCGCGGATCCGGGAGAACTTCGAGGTGTTCGACTTCGAGCTGACCGCGGACGAGCTGACCGCGATCAACGCCCTGGACCGGGGCGGGCGGATGGGACCGGACCCGGACACCCTCAACTGAGCCGCGGCTCAGCGGCGTTCCGGCTCCACCAGTGCCGGGTGCGCGGGATGGTCGTAACGCACCAGCAGGTCGGCCTCGGTCGCGGGCGCGATCTCCTCGGCGTAGCGGGCCAGCGCCGGCAGTGTCCACGCCTGTTCGTCGGGAGTGCGCCGGCGCAGCGCGCCCGGGGACAACCACAGGTGCACGCTCAGGTCCAACGGCAGCCCCTTGCCCAGCAGCAGCGGCCCGTCCAGGAGCAACACCCCGCCCTCGGGCAGCGTGGTGTACGCGGCCCGGGTGGCCCGGTCCCGGGCCGCGTCCCACAGGCTCGGCAGGACCCGACCGGTACCGCCCGCACCCAGCGGGTCCAACACCTCCCGGCGCAACCCGGCGTCGTCCAGCCAGCCCCACAGGTAGGACTCCGCGTCGGTGTGCCCGTACTCCAGGCGCACCGACGCGGGGCGCAGGAAGTCGCGGGCCCGCACCCGCAACACCGGCCGGCCGAGCAGCCGCAGCGGGTCGACCAGCGCGTCGGCCAGGACGCCGGGTTCGGCCGCGTCCGCGCCGTCGACGGCGACCCGCGTCCACGGGCGGTCGCCCGCGCGACGGGTGATCGCGTCGACGAGTTCGTCCACCAGGCCGGCCGGAGTGACCGGTCGCGCGCTCACCATCGGCGGACCCGCCGCGGCCCGTTCGGTTCGATCATGGTCACATTCTCGGCCGACCCGGGTGCGCGCCCTCAGTCGCCCCGCGGCTCGCGCTCGAGCGTCGCGTCGACGGTGATCCAGTCCGGCGGCATGTACGGGGGCGTCTTCCAGAAGATGTCCAGTCGGACGATCAGGCCCTCGTCGTTCAGTTCGAGGTAGTTCGCGAACCGCATCACCAGCAGGTCGTCCTCGGGGGCCGGGCGGATCGACTCGACCGCCTCGTTGAACGCGTACCGGCCGTCCTCGCTGAGGAAGGTGAACCGGGAGCGCAGTTCGTGCTGCGCCATGCGGCCGGTGACGGTGGAGACGAAGCGCAGGTAGGCCTCCTTGCCCTCACAGGTGTCCTCGGCGTTGTCGCGCATCCCCACACGTACGAAGTCGTCGGCGAGCGTGGACGCCACCAGGTCCCAGTCGTGCGTGTCCACGCCCTGCCAGAAGTTCTCGACGGTGCGCCTGCGGGCTTCCAGGTCGTGCTGTTTCTCGGTCATGGGCGGACGGTAGTGCGGGTCGTGATCGAGATCCAGAGATATCTGACGGTCCGTCAGTACGAAAGGGGCTACCCGACGGGCAGCGCCGGCATCCGCGGCGCCGGTACGTCGGGCATCTGCACGTTCGGCGGCGGGACCTCGACGAAGCCGCCGGAGATGCCCTGGTGCACGCCGACCACGGCGGGTCGCAGTTCGCCCAGGACGAAGTCCTCGTCGACCTGCCCGAACCGGCTGGTCTCGCTGGTCAGGGTGTCCGCGCGGCCGTCCGCGAGCGCGGGCGCGGCAGCCGCGAGCGCGAGCAGGCCGGCGGTCGCGGCGGTGGCGAGGAGTGTGGTGACGCGCATGGGATCTCCGTTGGTCGGTGCCCGTACGCGGTGTGCGTACGGGCACCAGCGAACGGAACCCGATGCTCCAGGTGGGGGAACCTCACTCGAACGAGGGCGTGTCGCGGGCCGTGGCCCGCCCGGTCACCCGCGCGGCGGCGTCACCAGGCCGGCCGCGAGCACGCCGGCGGACAACGCGCGCGAGTCGCCGGAGCGCGCGTACACGTCCACCGCGGTGTCCACGAGCTTGATCACGTGTTCGTCGCCGTGCGCGTGCGCGAGGTCCATCGCGTCGACCGGATCGCCGGCCGGCGCGGGCGTGCCGGGCGCGTCCTCGCGGGCCATGTACACCGCGAAGACCGCGCCGGCGGTGGCCCACGCGGCCTGGTACGAGGGGATCCACAACTCGGGCGGCAGCGCGGGCAACACGCGCAGCACCGCACTGGGGGCGGTCACGCCGTGCACGTTCATCACCGCGTTGCCGTGTCCTCGACGCAGGTAGCGCAGGGTGGCCGCGTGCACCGTGTCGGCGAGCAGCGCGCGGGCCTCCTCGGGGGTGCCGGCCGGGCGCACCGACAGGGTCGCGGTCAGCCACTCGTCCCAGCCGGCCAGGAAGGTCAGCCGCCGGCTGATGTGGTCCTTCTCGCCCACCGGCAGCGGCGGCACCGCGTCCAGCGCCTCGAACGGCGTGCGGCCCCCCGCGAGCCGCGGCAGTTCGGGCAGGGCCAGGTTGCTCGAGGCGAAGTACGCCATCGCATGCGCGAACTCGGCGAGCCGGACCGGGCTCTCGCCCGCGTCCAGCAGCGCGCGGACCGCGTGTCCGACCCGGATCACACCGTGCGTGGCGCCGCCGGGCAGCCCCGGGAGCAGCCGCGGCCACCACAGCGCGAGCACCTCGCGCCACGGCCGTTCGGCGATCTCGTCGACGAACAGCGCGATCCAGTCCCCGTCGCGGGCGTGGTCGCCCAGCGCCTCACGCCACGCGTCCTTGGCGATCCGCTCGGTCGGGCGGGTCGGCGGTTCCAGCCGACGGGTGTAAACGTCCAGCCAAGCGGGCACGGCTTCCCACTGGCCCGAGTGCACGAGCGCCTCGACGGCCATCGGTCCGTGATTGGACAACTTGTCGTCGAACTCGGAACCGGTGCGATGCAGACGTTCGAACGCTTCGTCCAAGGTTTCGGCGGCCTGCTGATGCATCGTCGACTCCTTCGGTGTGTTTCGAGTGGACCGGGGGGCTCCGGTTAGGACAGTTAAGTCTTGCCTAACTTGCCCGACCTCCGGCGAGAAGCATAGGGTCGAGTACGTCACCGCAACCACTGCGCAGGAGGAACTCCCGTGGCCGACACGGTCTACACGCTCCCCGACCTCACCTACGACTACGCCGCCCTGGAGCCGCACATCAGCGGCGCCATCATGGAGCTGCACCACGACAAGCACCATGCTGCGTATGTGACCGGCGCCAACACCGCCCTCGAGCAGATCGCCGAGGCGCGTGACAAGGAGGCCTACGGCACCATCTCCAAGCTGGAGAAGGACCTGGCCTTCCACGTCTCGGGCCACGTGCTGCACAGCCTGTTCTGGACCAACCTCGGCCCGACCGGCAACGGCGAGCCCACCGGTGACCTCGCCGAGCAGATCGGTGTCGACTTCGGCGGCTTCGAGCAGTTCCGCGCGCACATGACGCAGACCGCGATGACCGTGCAGGGCTCGGGCTGGTCCGTCGCCGCGTGGGAGCCGCTCTCGCAGCGCATCGTGGTCACCCAGGTCTACGACCACCAGGGCAACATCCCGCAGGGCACCGTGCCGCTGCTGGCGATCGACGCGTGGGAGCACGCCTTCTACCTCCAGTACAAGAACGTGAAGGCGGACTTCTTCAAGGCCGTGTGGAACGTCTTCAACTGGGACGACGTCGCGACCCGCCTCGCCGCCGCCAAGGGCGCCTGAGGAACGGCGTTCGGTCCAGGGTCGCGCGGGTGTTCCCCGTGCGGCCCTGTCCGACGTCGGCGAGCGTGCCGGCGCCGCCGGCACGCGTGGGAGTACGCACTCGGGGACTCGGGGTGGACGAGAGGGGCGAGCGGTGACCGAGCAGGACGCGTTCGCACTGTTGCCCGAGACCCGGCGCGAGATATTGCGGCGCCTCAAGGGCGCGGGCGAACTGCGCGCGGAGGAATTGGCCGACGCGGTCGGGATGACCGCGAGCGGCATGCGCCAGCAACTGGCCGGACTGGTCGCCGAGGGCTACGTGACGCACCGGCAGGTCCGACTCGGACCGGGCCGGCCCAAGCACGTGTACCGGCTGACCGCGGCCGGTGAGAATCTGTTCCCCCGGCGCTACGGCGACCTGGTGGGAGACCTCCTGGAGACCGCGCAGGCCGAGGAACCGGGTTTCGTGGACCGGCTGTTCGACCGCCGACGCGAGCGGCGCCTGGACCGGGCCCGGGCCCGGACGACCGCGCCGGAGCTAGCCGACCGGGTGGCCGCGATAGCCGCGATCCTGGACGAGGACGGCTACCTGGCCGCCGCGGAGCCGTTGCCGGACGGCGGCGGATGGCTGATCGTCGAGCAGAACTGCGCGATCTTCGACGTGGCGGTGCGGTGCGGCACCGCGTGCTCCTCGGAACTGGCCTTCCTGCGGGAGGCGTTGCCGGACACCGAGGTGCGGCGGGTCAGCCACATGGTGGCGGGCGCGCCGCATTGCGCGTACGAGATCCGTCCGGTCGAGTAGCGGGCGAGTTCGGTCGATCGGGGCACGGTGGGCTCTCGACGCCCTTCGGTTGCGGCTCTCGGTCGGTTCTCGGTCGCCGCTCCCGGTTGTCCCTCGGCCGGCCCTCGATCGCAGCTCTCGGGCGCCTTCGGGTGCTCCCCTCGGTTGGCCCGATCCTTGCGGTGATTGGCTGTCCGGCCGGTAGGTGGGCGGTCGGCGGATCGGCACGCTGGGAGCGCGTCGCCGATCGCCGGCGGCCGAGGCGGGGCCGACCCGTCGAGAGGGTGAGGAGCACGGCCATGACCGAGACCACCGACGCGCCGCGGATGCGGGCGATCAGCCAGGACGTCGCCGGCGGGCCGGATGTGTTGCGGCTGGTCGAGGTGGCTCGGCCGGAGCCGGGGGCGACCGAGGTGCTCGTGCGGGTACAGGCCACGAGCGTGAATCCGGCCGACTGGAAGACCCGCGAGCGGGGTGTGTTCCGAGACGGCACCGAGCCGCCGTTCACCCTCGGCTTCGACGTCGCCGGGGTGGTCGAGGCGGTCGGCGCGGGAGTGACCGTACTCGCCCCGGGCGACGAGGTGTTCGGCATGCCGCGTTTCCCGCACCCGGCCGGCGCGTACGCCGAGTACGTCACCGCGCCCGCCCGGCACTTCGCGCTCCGTCCGGCCGGTCTGGACCCGGTACGGGCCGCGGCGCTGCCGCTCGCGGCGCTGACCGCGTGGCAGGCGCTGGTGGACACCGCGCATCTGCGGTCCGGGCAGCGGGTGCTGATCCACGCGGCGGCCGGCGGCGTCGGGCACCTGGCCGCCCAGATCGCCAAGGCGCGCGGCGCGTACGTGCTGGGCACCGCGAGCGCGGCCAAGCACGAGTTCCTGCGCGGGCTGGGTGTGGACGAGCCGATCGACTACACCCGGGTGGACTTCGCCGAGACGGTGCGGGACGTGGACGTGGTGCTGGATCCGATCGGCGGCGCGTACGCGGCGCGTTCGTTGGCGACCCTGCGCACGGGCGGCACGCTGGTCTCGATCGTGCCGCCGGACGACACGTTCCCGGTCGCGCGGGCCCGGGAAGCAGGCGTGCGGGCGGTGTTCATGCTGGTCGAACCGGACCTCGCGGGGCTGCGCGAGATCGCCGCGCTGGTGGCCGCGGGTCGGCTGCGGGTCGAGGTCGCCGCGACATTGCCGCTGGCCGACGCGGCGAAGGCGCACGAACTCGGCGAGCGAGGGCGCACAGTCGGGAAGATCGTGCTGACGGTGGCCGACTGATCCGCGTGCCGAGGTCGGGTCAGCGGCCCGTCGGGGTGTCCTCGGCGAGTCGTGCGCGCAGGGTGGGCTTGCTGACCTTGCCGGTGCCGGTGACCGGGAGGGCGTCGGTGAATACGACGCGCCGCGGGACCTTGAAGCCCGCCAGGTGTGCGCGGCACAGGTCGACGAGGGTGTCGGGATCGATCGAGCGTCCCGACACCGGGACGACGACCGCGACCACGCGCTCGCCCCACCGGGTGTCCGGTTCGCCGACCACCGCGACGTCGCGGACGTCCGGGTGCGCGCGCAGCACCGCCTCCACCTCGCGTGCGCTGACGTTCTCGCCGCCGGTGATGATCACGTCCTTCTTGCGGTCCAGGACGTACAGGTAGCCCTCGGCGTCGAGCCGGCCCAGGTCGCCGGTGCGGAACCAGCCGTTCGCGAATTCGCCGGTGTCCGTCTGCCAGTAACCGTCCGCGACCTGCTCGGACCGGACCGAGATCTCGCCGGTGGCGCCGGTCGGCAGCGGCCGGCCGGCGTCGTCGACGATCCGGATCTTCACGCCCGGGCCGGGTCGACCGGCGGCGGCGAACAGCTCGGGCCGGTGGTCGGCGGCGCTCAGGAACACCGCGTTGCCGGAGAGTTCGGTCATGCCGTATCCCTGGCCCAGAGCGCAGCCGAGCAGGCGGTCCACCCGGCGGATCAGCTCGGGGGTGATCGGCGAGGCGCCGTAGCTGATCGCGCGGATCCGCTCGCGCAGCCCGTCGCCGGTGCGGACGTGATCCAGCAGGGCGTCGATCATGGTCGGTGCCAGCGACAGGTTGGTGACGTCGAACCCGCTGACCACCGAAGCCAGTTCGGCCGGGTCCCAGCGGTGCAGGACAACCACCGGGCGGCGCGCGATGTGGTGGGCGGGTACCTGGTAGCCGGCCACGTGGGCGAGCGGGAAGGGGGTCAGCACGACGGTGTCGGACTCGACCGGTCGGCATGCGAGCGAGCCGCGCATCGCCGCGATCAGGCTGCGGTGGGTCAGCCGCACACCCTTGGGCCGGCCGGTGGTGCCCGAGGTGAACAGCAGCCACGTCAGTGCGGTCTCGTCGCCGGCGGCGGTGAACTCGGCCCCGTCCGTGGCGGTGTCCGCGACGGCTTCGCCCAGTTCCAGGGTCGAGCCCTCGGGCCGGTCGAGCCGGGCGGTCAGGTCGGCGTCGCCGAGCAGCAGTTCCGCGCCCGAGCGGGCCAACTGGTCGGCCCACTCGCGCGGGTGCAGCCGGGGATTGAGCGGGACCAGCACCCGGCCGGCCCATGGGACGCCGTAGTAGGCGGCCACATACTCGGCCCGATTGTGCGCGAGGATCCCGACCCGGGCACCGGGTGAGGTCCGCCGCGCGACGCGGGCGGCGAGCGCGCGGGAGCGGTCGGCCAGCTCGGCGAATGTCCACACGGTGTGCGCGCCGGCGGGCGCGTGGGAGGTGGGCGCGCCGGATGCGCCGGGCGTGCGGGGGGTGTGCGCGGGGACGATCAGGGCGATGCGATCGGGCACCTCCCGAGCCGCGTCGACCAGGATCTCGTGCAGCAGCATCGGGCCTCCCTCGTTCTCGCGGGGACGCTATCGCAGGCGCGGAGCCGGAACTCGAACGGGTGACCGGGCGATGGGCGTGCCGATCGGGCATGTCGCCCGCCCGGACGTCGCGAATGCGGCAGGATCGGTGGGGTTCGGCCGCGTTCGGCGCGGTCGCCGTCGACTCGGAGGGGCACGCTCGATGAGCACTACGCACCAGGCCGCCAACGCCGATCGCTTCGCGGAGTTCCGGGCCCTGCACCAGGCCGAGGCACCGCTGCTGTTGCCCAACGCGTGGGACCACGCCACCGCGGCCGCGCTGGTCGAGCGCGGGTTCGCGGCGATCGGGACGACGAGCCTGGGGGTGGCGATCGCGGCCGGCAAGCCGGACGGCGTCGGCGGGACGCGGGAGGAGACGGTACGCCTCGGGGTGGGCATCGCGCGGCTGCCGGTGCCGGTCAGCGTCGACATCGAGGGCGGCTTCGCCGAGCGCCCGGAGCACGTCGCGGCGTTGGGCGTCGAGCTGGTGCGGGCCGGGGTGGCCGGCGTCAATATCGAGGACGGGCGGGCCGACGGCTCGCTGACCGACGCGGACCACCAGGTCGCGGTGATCGCCGCACTCAAGGAGGCCGCACCGACGCTGTTCGTCAACGCGCGCACCGACACGTACTGGGCAGGCGGTCCGGGCGCCTCGCTCGACGAGACGACGCGGCGGATCCGGGCGTACCGGGCGGCGGGCGCGGACGGCGTGTTCGTACCCGGGCTCCAGGACGAGGCCGCGATCGAGACCCTGGTGGGCGCCACCGACGCGCCGCTGAACATCCTGTACAGCCCGACCGGCCTGTCCCGGGCCCGGCTCGCGAAGCTGGGGGTGCGGCGGATCAGCACGGGTTCGCTGCTGTTCCGGGTCGCGGTGCAAAGCGCGGTGGATCTGGCCTGGGCGGTCGCGCACGACGAGGAGGCGGCACCCGCCGGTGCGCCGACGTACGCGCAGGCGCAGGCGATGTCGGAGGTCTATCGGGCCGACTGAGCGCTCGGCCGGGGCGGGCCGGCCGATCGCGGAGTGCGTGGGTCGCGGGCGGTGGACGTCATACTGCTGGTCGGCGGGCCGGGAGCGGCCCGGCTCGACCCGGCAGGCCCGATCGTGAAAGACCTGATCTCGATGACGCTGCACGTTCCGCCGTCCACCACCCCGGATTTCCAGGCCTTTTGGCAGGAACGACACCTGTGCCTGCTGGTCACCCACCGTCCCGACGGCACGCCGCACCTGGTGCCGGTCGGCGCCACGTACGACCACGTGTCCGGGATCGCGCGGGTCATCTCGGACGGCGCGAGCAGGAAGGTCCGCAACGTGCTGGCGGCGGGTCCGGGTGCCCGGGTCGCGATCTCCCAGGTGGACGGGAGGCGCTGGTCCACGCTCGAGGGCGGCGCGAGGATCGCCGGTGACGCCGAGGCCGTCGCCGAGGCGGTCCGGCGGTACACCGAGCGCTATCGGGAGCCGCGGGTGAATCCGAATCGTGTGGTGATCGAGATCGTGGTGACGAGGCGGATGGGGACGGTGTAGCTCGCACACGCATCGGGGCGCCCGGCCGTCGGGGCGTAGCCTGCCGGGGAGTGCGGACGTGCCGATGGAGTGCGGACGTACCGATCCGAACGGGGATGCACCGATGATTCAGGTTGCCGTGGTCACCTTCGACGGCTTCAACGAACTGGACAGCTTCGTGGCGGCGGCCATCGTCAACCGCTGCCGCAAGGACGGCCTGACGGCGTACATCACCACGCCCGCCCCGACCGTCACCTCGATGAACGGCGTCGAGATCACCGGGCAACGCCCGCTCGACTTCATCCCCGAAGCCGACGTCGTGCTGATCGGCAGTGGCATCAGGACGCGTGACGTGGTCGCCGACGACGCGCTCCTCGCGGCGCTGCCCCTGGACCCGACCCGTCAGCTCATCGGCTCCCAGTGCTCGGGCGCCCTGGTCCTGGCCCGCCTCGGCCTGCTGACCGACCTGCCCGCCTGTACGGACGCGACCTCCCGCCCCTGGGTCGAGGCGGCCGGAGTCGAGGTCCTGGACGCCCCGTTCCACGCGTCCGGCAACATCGCCACGGCCGGCGGCTGCCTGGCCTCCCAATACCTGGGCGCCTGGGCCATCACCCGCACCCTGGGCGAGTCCCACGCCCGCGCCGCAATCGACTACGTGGCGCCCGTCGGCGAAAAACAGACCACGGTCGACCACATCTTCACCGTCCTCACCGCAGCCGAACCCCTGACCACCACCTGACGGCCCCCGCGCCCCGAGCGCGGTCGGCCACGCTCCCGCGCCCCGCGCGTAGTCGGCCGTCGTGCCGCGCTCGCCCTGCGGGCACCCAGCCGCGCTCGGGCGACTCGCGCGTTCCGGCGACCCACGCGTGGTCTGCCTCCGGGCCGGCCCCGCGCGTGCCCAGCCGCGCCCCGCGACTCGCGCGTAGTCGGCCACCGGGCCGCGACCCGTGCGTGCGTACCTTGCCGCTCCTGCCGCCGCGCCCGTCCCCGGCGGCCCGTTCCCGCCCCGCCTGTCCCGGGCCCGTCCGTCCCCGGCCCGTGCGTCCTCGCTCGCTTGTCCTCGACTCGCGCGTCCGGCCCGTCCGACCTCGATTCGGTCGTCTCGGGCCGCCCGTTCCCGAGCACTGGTTCCGGCCCGCGCGTGGCCGCCCGGCCATCCCCGATCCCTTGTCCCGGTTCGCTCTTCCCCGGTCCGTGCGCCCCGGGCCGTCTGACCGCGACCGCCCCTCCCGCCCAGCGGCCCGCCCGGTTTCGACTTCCGCGCCTCCAACCGCTCGTCCCCGATTTTTGCCCGGCCCGGGCTCGCGCGTGGTCGGGTGCGCGTCCTCGCTCTGCGCGACCCACCCAGCCCGACCCCGGCCGCGCGTTCCCGATTGATCGACCCCGGCCGCGACCCGTGTGCTCGGCCGACCGGACCCGACCCGTGCCCGCTCCCCGCGTTCCCCGCGTTCGCCGCGTTCGCCGCGTTCGCCGCGTTCGCCGCGTCCGCCGCGTCCGCCGCGTTCGCCGCGTCCGCCGCGTTCGCCGCGTTCGCCGCGTTCGCCGCGTTCGCCGCGTTCCCCGCGTCCGCCGCGTCCGCCGCGTCCGCCGCGTTCCCCGCGTCCGCCGCGTCCGCCGCGTCCGCCGTGTTCCCCGTGTTCGCCGCGTTCGCCGCGTCCGCCGCGTCCGCGGTCTCCGTGCATACCAGGTATGGGTGGGTGGGGTTTGGGGGAGTCGGGACAAATGCTTGGGGGTGATCTTGTGGGGTCGGGGGATTGGGGTGGGTGCCGGGGGCGGGCGAGGGTGGGGCGTATGGACTTGGATCTCGATGAGTTGACGGCGAAGGCATTGCGGCGGGAAGTACCCTCCCGGGACGAGGCGTTGGCCGTTCTGGGCGGAGCGCACGAGGTACTGGACGTGGTGGCCGCCGGGGCACGCGTGCGCCGGCACTTCTTCGGCCGGCGGGTGAAGCTGAACACGATCATCAACATGAAGAGCGGGCTGTGCCCGGAGGATTGCTCGTACTGCTCACAACGGCTCGGGTCGGCGGCGGAGATCCTCAAGTACTCGTGGATCACCCCGGAGGAGGCCGCCAGGACGGCCGATCAGGCGCTTCAGGCGGGGGCGAAGCGAGTGTGCCTGGTGGCCAGCGGGCGAGGGCCCGGCAACCGGGACATCACCCGGATCGAGGACACCATCGCCGCGGTCAAGGAGGGCAGCCCGGACGTGGAGATCTGCGTCTGCCTGGGTCTGCTCGCCGACGGCCAGGCCGAACGCCTCGCTGCGGCCGGGGCGCACGCGTACAGCCACAACCTCAACACGAGTGAGGCGCGGTACTCCGACATCTGCTCCACGCACACCTTCACCGATCGCACGGACACCCTCCGACGCGCCGGTACGGCGGGTCTGTCGCCGTGTTCCGGGGCCATCTTCGGGATGGGTGAGTCGGATTCCGACATCGTCGATCTGGCCTTCGCGCTGCGCGAGTTGGATCCGGACTCGGTTCCGGTGAACTTCCTCATCCCGTTCAAGGGCACGCCGCTGGCGGAGAACTGGGAGCTGACCCCCGAGCGTTGCCTGCGCATCCTGGCGTTGTTCCGCTTCTTCTTCCCCGATGTCGAGGTGCGGTTGGCGGGTGGACGGGAGATCCATCTGCGGAGCATGCAGCCGCTCGCGCTGCATCTGGCCAACTCGATGTTCCTGGGCGACTACCTGACCAGCGAGGGCCAACCGGGCGCGGACGACCGGCAGATGATCGCCGACGCGGGCTTCGTGATCGAAGGTGCCGACGAGCAGACCCTGCCGGACGCCCGGCACGACCTGGTGGTGATCCGCCGCCGGGGCGCGGGCAGCGACCTTCCGCCGAACGCGTGAGGGCCGACAGCGGGGGCGGCCCGGACGCGATGGCGGGCGTCGGTGGGCAGGCCGCATCGGGGACCGAGTACCCGGACCCGGCGCCGAACCGAGCCGGGCGGGCGGACCTGACCCCCGGTGAACTGCTCGACCTCGACCGTGAACACGTGTGGCATCCGTACGCGCCGATGCCCGGCACCGGACGCCCGCTGCTCGTCGAGTCGGCTGCGGGAGTTCGCCTGCGGTTAACCGAACCGGTGGGTGGCGTCGGCGAGTTGGTGGACGGCATGTCGTCGTGGTGGGCGGCCGTGCACGGCTACGCGCATCCGGTGATCGACGCGGCGATCCGCGAGCAGATGGGGCGCATGAGTCACGTCATGTTCGGCGGCCTCACCCACGAGCCCGCGATTCGACTGGCACGCACCCTGGTCGAGATCACCCCGGAGCCGCTGCGGCACGTCTTCCTGGCCGACTCCGGATCCATCTCGGTGGAGGTCGCGATGAAGATGTGCCTCCAGTACTGGCGGGCCCGAGGTCGCGGCGACAAGCGGCGCCTGCTCACGTGGCGCGGCGGGTACCACGGCGACACGTGGCATCCGATGTCGGTGTGCGACCCGGAGGGCGGGATGCACCGGTTGTGGCAGGGGAGGTTGGCCGAGCAGGTGTTCGCCGACGCACCGCCGAGCGGGTTCGACCCGGCCTACGTCGAGCACCTGGACGCGCTGCTGACCCGTCACCGGGACGAGGTCGCGGCAGTGATCGTCGAGCCGATCGTGCAGAACGCGGGTGGCATGCGCTTCCATCCCCCGGAGTACCTGCGCGCGCTGCGCGACCTGTGCACCGCCCACGACGTGCTGCTGATCTTCGACGAGATCGCCACCGGATTCGGCCGCACGGGCGAGCTGTTCGCCGCCGACCACGCCGGCGTCAGCCCCGATGTGATGTGCCTCGGCAAGGCGTTGACCGGCGGCTACCTGAGCATGGCCGCGACGTTGTGTACGGAGGAGGTGGCGGCCGGCATCGCCGCCGGCGAGTCCCCGGTCCTGGCCCACGGGCCCACCTTCATGGGCAACCCGCTGGCCGCCGCGGCCGCGAACGCCGCGCTGGGCCTGCTGCTCGACCAGGACTGGCGGGCGAACGTCGGCCGCATCGAAGCCGGTCTCGCCGAGGGCCTGGCCCCGGCCCGCGCGCTCCCGAGGGTCGCGGACGTGCGGGTCCTGGGTGCCATCGGCGTCGTCCAGCTCGACCATGAGGTCGACATGGCGACGGCTACCCGGGTGGCGGTCGAACACGGCGTCTGGCTCCGGCCGTTCCGCGATCTCGTCTACACGATGCCGCCGTACATCACCTCGGACGCCGACCTGCGACGGATCACCGCCGCCGCCAACGCCGTTGCCGCGGTGGCCTGATCCCGATCCCGATCCCGATCCCGATCCCGATTCCGACCCCGAGCGCGTGCGGGGCATCCACGTCCCAGGCCCCACCGGGTCGCCCCGCACGCGCGACCCACCCCGCGCGGATCGGCAGGTGCCCATCGAGCCTACGAGCCGGTTCCCCTCGGTGACCGCACCGCGTGCCAGTCGTGGGTGTCGGTCAGGTTGGCGTCCGCCTGCCGGGCGGCCTCGACCGGGTCGCGCTCGCGCAGCGCCCGCAACAGGTCCTCGTGGCCGCCCGGATTCGCGCCCTGGTAGTCGGGGTCGGTCCAGGAACCGGCCACCGACTCGCGCACCGGCCCGGACAGGTTCCGGTACAGCTCGGCCAGCAGGGGATTGTGCGCCGCGTCGGCAACACCGAGATGGAACTCCCAGTCGGCGGCCAGCCACGCCTCGAAGTCGCGCTCGTCCCACGCGGCCCGGCGCCGGCGCAGCGCGCCCTCGAGCACGGTCAGGTCGGCCTCCTCGGCGCGGATCGCGGCGAGTCGGGCGGCCTGGAGGTCGAGCGCCTGGCGCACCTCCAGGACCTGCCCGATGTCGCTGCCGCCGTACAGCCGCTCGACGGCGCCGGAAAGCTCGCTGACCGCGCGCACGTAGGTGCCGTCGCCCTGGCGCACGTCGAGCAGGCCCGCGTGCGCGAGTGCGCGGACCGCCTCGCGGACCGTGCCCCGGGCCACCTGGAGTTGGGTCATCAACTCCGGCTCGGGCGGGATGCGGCTGCCCACCGGCCAGTCGCCGGAGGTGATGCGCTCCCGCAGCCGGGCGATCACCTCGGCGGACAGCGCCGGTCGGCGCACCGATTCGAGGCTGCTCATCGGGCGGGCTCCTGACCTGGGACGTCGACGCGACCTGCGACGTCGAACCGAAACAGGACCAGGATACATCCGATGATCGGACGTCACTCGATGTCAACTCTCCGTCACCTGGACAGGATTCATCAGACGTCTTACCTTTGATCCATGACTTCCGCAGCCTCCGTAGCCGCCGGCGCGCCCCTGGCTTCGACCACCGATCCGGCCGGTCGTACCCGTGCCGCGTGGCTGGCCGGCGTGGGCATCGTGCTGATCGCGTTCAACCTGCGGCTGGGCATCAGCAGCGCCGCCGCGCTCCTGGAGGCGCTGCGCGACACGCTCGGCTTCGGCTCGGTGACCGCGTCGCTGCTGCCGACCCTGCCGACATTGTGCTTCGCCGCCGCCGGGCTGACCGCGGCACCGCTGGCCCGCCGGTTCGGCACCGAACGAGCGGTCCTGGTGGCGCTGTTCGCGCTGGCCGCCGGGCTGGGCATCCGGGTCGTGCCGACCACCTGGGCGCTGCTGACCGGAACCGTACTGGGCATGTCCGGCCTGGCCGTGGGCAACGTGTTGCTGCCCGCGTTGCTGCGCGCGCACTACCCGCACCGCGTGTCGGTGCTGACCGGGGTGTACACCACGGTGATGGCGCTGGGCGCGACGCTGGCCGCCGCGATCGCGGTGCCGGTGGCGGACGGCCTGGACTCGCCGTCGCTGGGGCTCGCGGTGTGGGCGCTGCCGGCCGTGGCCGCGCTGCTGGTGTGGTCGCTGGTCCGGGCGCCGCACGCGCTCACTGCCAAGGCCGGCCCCGCAGCGTACGTGTCGCCGTGGACGATGGCGCGCACCCGGCTGGGCCGACTGGTCACGGCCTACTTCGCGCTCCAGGCGCTGAACTGCTATGCCCTGGTCGGCTGGTTGCCGACGCTGCTCTCGGACGAGGGGATGAGCAGCGGCAAGGCGGGCGCGATGCTCGCGATCACCCAGGGGGCGGGCATCCCGGCGACCTTCGCGCTGCTCGCGTTCGTGCGGGCCACCGGGCGGCTGCGGCCCGCGTTCGTGGTGGTGTCGGTGAGCATGCTGATCGGCTTCGTCGGCCTGCTCGTGGCCCCCGTCGCGCTGCCCGTGGTCTGGGCGGCGGCGGTCGGCCTGGGCTTTTGCTCGTTCCCGCTGGTGCTTTCCGTGATCGGCGGCAGCGGCACCGGCGCCGCCGAGACGACCGCGCTGTCCACGCTGGCCCAGTCCCTGGGCTACGCGGTCGCCGCGACCGGCCCGTTCGCACTGGGCCTGATGCACGGCGCCACCGGCGGCTGGACGGTGCCGATGGCCGCACTCGTGGTCACCGCCGTCGGCCAACTCCTGGTCGGCCTGGTCCTGTCCGGCAACCGCGGCGCGCACGCCGCGCCCGAACCGGCGCCACGATCCGCCCGATCCGCCGGCTGACCGCGGAACCGCAGGAAGCGCGCGGATGCCCGAGGTACGCGACCTCGGGCACCCGCGTGGCGGGTTCGGCCGATCTAGAGGATCTCCGCCGCCGGCTGGGCGAACTGCGAGGCGTACAGCCGCGCGTACGCCCCCTCGGCCGCCAACAGCGTCTCGTGCGTGCCCTGTTCGACGATCGAGCCGGACTCCATCACCAGGATCACGTCCGCGTCCCGGATCGTGGACAACCGGTGGGCGATCACGAAGCTGGTCCGGCCCCGGCGCAGCGAGTTCATCGCCTTCTGGATCAGCACCTCGGTGCGGGTGTCCACCGAACTGGTCGCCTCGTCCAGCACCAGGATCTGCGGTTCGGTCAGGAACGCCCGTGCGATGGTGAGCAGTTGCTTCTCGCCCGCGCTGAGGTTGCCGGCCTCGTCGTCGAGCACGGTGTCGTACCCGTCCGGCAGGGTGCGCACGAAGCGGTCGGCGTGGGTGGCCCGGGCCGCCGCGACCACCTGCTCGCGCGAGACGTCGCCGACGCCGTACGCGATGTTGTCCGCGATCGTGCCGCCGATCAGCCAGGTGTCCTGGAGCACCATGCCGATCGGGGCGCGCAGATCCTCGCGGGCCATCGTGGCGATGTCCACGCCGTCCACGGTGATCCGACCGCCGGTCACCTCGTAGAACCGCATCAGCAGGTTGACCAGGGTGGTCTTGCCCGCGCCGGTGGGACCGACGATGGCCACCGTCTGGCCCGGGTGCACCTCCAGGTCCAGGTCCTCGATCAGCGGCTTGGCCGGGTCGTACCGGAACGAGACGCCCTCGAAGGCGACGTGCCCGGTCACCTTCTCGATCCGGGCGGGCGGCTCCGGGTCGGGGGACTGCTCCTTGGCGTCGAGCAGCGCGAACACCCGCTCGGCCGAGGCGACGCCGGACTGGAGCAGGTTGGCCATCGAGGCGACCTGCGTGACCGGACCGTTGAACTCGTACGAGTACTGGATGAACGCCTGGATGTCGCCGAGCGTCATCGCGCCGGAGGACACCCGCAGGCCGCCGATCACCGCGATCAGCACGTAGTTGAGGTTGCCGACGAAGGCCATCGCGGGCTGGATCAGGCCGGAGATGAACTGCGCCTTGAAACCGGCCGCGTACAGCGCCTCGTTGTGCTTGTCGAAGACCTCGGCGGACTCCTTCTGCCGACCGAACACCTTCACCAGCGCGTGTCCGGTGTACATCTCCTCGATGTGCGCGTTGAGCTTGCCGGTACTGGACCACTGCTTGACGAACTGCGGCTGTGCGCGCTTGCCGATCAGCATCGTGACCAGGATCGAGGTGGGCACGCTGATCAGCGCGACGAGCGCGAGCAGCGGCGAGATCCAGAACATCATCACCAGCACACCGACGATGGTCAGCACCGAGCGCACGATCTGGCCCATCGCCTGCTGGAGGGTCTGCGCGATGTTGTCGATGTCGTTGGTGGTGCGCGAGAGCACCTCGCCGCGCGGCTGCTTGTCGAAGTAGTTCAGCGGCAGCCGGGACAGTTTGGTCTCGGCTTCCTCGCGCAGCCGGTAGGTGGTGCGCTGGACGATCGTCGCGGTCAGCCGGCCCTGCACGAAGGCGAACAGCACCGAGCCGACCACGACCGCGAAGGTGGCCAGCAGGATGGTCCGCACGTGCCCGAAGTCGATGCCGTCGCCGGCGACGCCGGTGAAGATCGCGTCGGTGGCCTTGCCGAGCAGCCGCGGGGTGAGCACGGCGAGGCCGACGCCCGCTATGCCGCACATGAGCAGGGCGTACAGCCGGGCGCGCTCGGGGGCCATCATGCCCAGCAGGCGGCGACCGGACGCCTTGAAGTGCATCGACTTCTCGGTCGGCGCGCCGCCCATCATCCGCGCGGCCGGTCCGCCGCCGGGCGGCGGACCGGGGCGGCGTTGCGGGACGGCGGCCTCGGTCGAGTCGCCGGATTCGGTGGTCTCCTCGGTGGTGGTCACGCCGCCTCCTCCTCGGTGAGCTGGGACAGCACGATCTCGCGGTAGGTGTCGTTGCCGGCCATCAACTCGCGGTGCGTGCCGGTGCCGACCACGCGGCCCTCGTCGAGTACCACGATCCGGTCCGCGTGCCGGATGGTGGCCACGCGCTGCGCGACGATCACCACGGTGGCCTCGGCGGTCTCCTCGACCAACGCCGCGCGCAACGCCGCGTCGGTGGAGTAGTCGAGTGCGGAGAACGAGTCGTCGAACAGGTAGATCTCCGGCTTGACCACCAACAGCCGGGCGATGGCCAGGCGTTGTCGCTGGCCGCCGGAGACGTTGCCGCCGCCCTGGGCGATCGGCGCGTCCAGTTGCTCGGGCAGTGCCTCGACGAACGCGCGGGCCTGTGCGATCTCCAGGGCCCGCCACAGGTCCTCGTCGGTGGCGTCCGGGTTCCCGTAGCGCAGGTTGGAGGCGATGGTGCCGGAGAACAGGTACGGCTTCTGCGGCACCAGCCCCACCGTGCGGGACAACAGCGCGGGGTCCAACTCGCGGGTGTCCACGCCGCCGACCAGGACCGCGCCGCCGGTCACGTCGAGCAGGCGCGGGATCAGGCTCAGCAGCGTGGTCTTGCCGGCGCCGGTGCTGCCGATCACCGCGGTGGTCTCACCGGGACGGGCGATCAGGTCGATGCCACGCAGTACCGGCTCCTCGGCGCCGGGGTAGCAAAAGCTCACGTCGCGCAGTTCGAGCCGGCCGTGCGCGTGCAGCGCGGTCACCGGCGCCTCGGCCACGGTCAGGCTGGTCTCGGTGTCCAGCACCTCGGCGATCCGGTCCGCGCAGACCGACGCGCGCGGGATCATCATGGTCATGAAGGTGGCCATCATCACCGACATCAGGATTTGCGCGAGGTAGCTGAGGAAGGCGACCAGCGCGCCGATGTCCATCGAGTCGGCGCCGATCCGGTGGCCGCCGATCCACACGATCACGATCGCCGAGGTCTCCCACACCAGCAGGACCGACGGGTACATGAAGGCCATCAGCCGGCCGAGCGAGAGCGACACGTCGCGGATCTCGGCGTTGGCGTCCGCGTACCTGGCCTGTTCGTGGCCGTCCCGGCCGAACGCGCGGATCACCCGGATCCCGGTGATCTGCTCGCGCATGATCCGGTTCACGTTGTCGATCCGGCCCTGCAGGACGCGGAACAGCGGCGGCATCGCACGCACGATCCAGCCCACGGCCAGGACCAGCGCGGGCACGATGATCAGGAACAACAAGGACATCGGGACGTCCTGGTTGACCGCCATCAGGATGCCGCCGAAGCACATGATCGGCGCGGACACCATCAGGGTCAGCGCGAGCAGGGCCAACATCTGGACCTGCTGCACGTCGTTGGTGGTGCGGGTGATCAAGGATGGCGCGCCGAACTCGCCGACCTCGCGCGCGGAGAAGGTCTGCACCCGGTTGAACACCGCCGCGCGGATGTCGCGCCCCACGCCCATCGCGATCCGCGCGCCGAAGTACACCGCGATCGCCGCGCAGACGATCTGGACCAGGGTCACCCCGATCATCGCGGCGCCGACCCGCAGGATGTAGCCGGTGTCGCCCTTGACCACGCCGTTGTTGATGACGTCGGCGTTGAGGGTGGGCAGATACAGGGTGGCGAGCGTCTGCACGAGTTGCAGCAGCACCACCAAGGCGATCGGTTTGGCGTACGGGCGCAGGTGCGCGCGCAGCAGGCGGATCAGCACGAGGTCCTCTTCGGGTCGGAGGAGTACAGCCGACCTGGGGCACGAGCCGTACACGGGCGCGGGGTGGGCCCCGTGCGGGGCACCGGACCCGGGTGCGGGTCGAGGGCGCGGCGCCGAGGCGGATTCCGTCCTCGACCGTAGTGCCCATCGATGGGGTGGTCGATCGGATTGTGCCGACCGGTCGGTCGATGCCGCGCCGAGTCGGCGGCTGCGATCGAAGAGGTGTGCATGGTGGTTCTCCCCGAGTGCGATCCAAGGTGGCGAACACGGCCCGTCGGCGGTGGTTCGGGCGGCGTAAGAACACCCTAGAATTTCAAGTTGACTTGAGGTCAAGGTCGACGATCCGGACGTGTCGATGCCCTCGGGCCGTCGACGACCCTTCGGAACCGTACACAGCGAAACGGCCCGTCCACCCCGAGGGGTGGACGGGCCGTTTCGGTGCGAGTCGCGAAACGTCAGTCGATCGCGACGAACGAGTTCGTGGAGTGCCACACGGCGAAGTCGCCGCCGTGGTGGCCGCAGCCGTCCGAGAACTTCACGCCGGAGCTGGTGTGGTGACCGACCACGAGGCCGTCGTCGTGGCCGCCCGCCTGAGCGGTGCCGGCACCGGCGAAGGCGAAGAGCGCGGCGCCGGCAACGGCGATCAGCGAGGTACGGAGGCGCATTGTCATCTCCCATGAAATGTGGGTGAGCGGGACGTAAATCCTGATATCCACAAAATCACAGCAATATGGGTAAGTTCGCCCATTAGGGGCGTGTCGTGCGCTCGTTACGACCCGTTCGGCCCGTCGTCACTGGTGCACGAGGGTGAGCCAGTGCGCGTACCGCTCGTCCGTGCCGGTGATCGCCGCGGTGTAGGCGTCCTGGATCTTCCGGGTGATCGGCCCGGTGGCCACTTCGCGGTCGTCCAGCGAGGCCACCGCGACCACGCCCGCGGCCGTGCCGCAGACCATGATCTCCTCGGCGGTGTACAGATCCGAGCGGAGCAGGTTCTCGGTACGGACCGCCAGACCCAGATCCGCGGCCAGGGTGAGCACGGTGTCCTGGGTGATCCCGCGCAGCGCGCCGGCGCTCGGCGGCGGGGTGAACAGCACGCCGTCGCGCACCGCGAAGACGTTGGCCGCGCTGCACTCGCTGACGTAGCCGTCCGCGTTGAGCAGCAGCGCCTCGTCGTAGCCCGCCCGCAGCGCCGCGGTCTTGGCCAGCGCCGCGTTGAGGTAGCCCGCGGTGGCCTTGGCCGCGGGCGGCAGCGCGTTGGGGTCGTTGCGCCGCCACGAACTGGTGGCCAGGCGGATGCCGCGCTCGGCCGGCGCGTCGCCGAGGTAGGCGTGCCACTCCCACCCGGCGATGCTCACCTCGACCGCCATCTCGGGCCGCAGGGCCGGACCCATCTCGCCGTAGCCGATGTGCGCGAGATGGCGCAGGTAGCACTCGGAGTGCCCGTTGGCCGCGATCAGTTCCAGCGTCGCGGCACGCAGTGTGGGCAGGTCGTAGGGCAGTTCGAAGCCCACGATGTGGGCGCTCTCGCGGAACCGCCGCAGGTGGTCGTCGAGCCGGAACACCGCGGGGCCGCGCGGGGTGAGGTGGGCCCGGGTGCCCTCCAGCACGCCGGTGCCGTAGTGCAGTCCGTGACTGAGGACGTGCACCTTCGCGTCCGCCCACGGCACGAGCGTGCCGCCCATCCAGATCCGGTCCGCTTCGGTCAGTGCCATTGCTGCTCCCGCCCTCGTGCGCTCGTGCGTGGTCGCCTTCGGCCGCGGGCGCCGTGCGGCGCCGCCGTCGGGCGTGCTCGACAAGTGGATCACCGAGAGACACTTCGATGGGCCACTTGATGAGTGGCACATTAGCCCGATCGCTATTGGTCCACTAGTGCCGATCCGCCATCCGGACACGCCCGAGCCGCCCCTCGGCGCGGGCCGGGGGTGCGGGCCGGGGGTGCGGGCCGGGGGTGCGGGCGGGCGGCTTACCGGACAAGGGAGTTCATCACCGCCCGGAACGGACCCGGGCCCGCCCTGGTGCGGCACTAGCGGACCCGACGGGCCTCGCGCCAGGCCGCGGACAGGAGTTCGACGGCCTGGGACAGCACCGGTTCGGGCCACGCGAAGCTCAGGCGGATGTGCTCGGCGGCGGTGTCCGGGTCCGGCGCGAAGACGGCGCCGGGGGAGACCGCGACGCCGTGGCGAAGGGCGCCGGCGACGAAGTCCTCGCCGTCCACGCCGGGCAACCGGGCCCACAGGGACAGGCCGCCGCTTGGCAGGGTCCACTCCCACTCGGGCAGGTGCCGGGTGAGTTCGGCGGCGAAGTGGTCCCGGCGGGCGGCGAGCGTGTCGGCCCAAGCGCGGACCCGCCTCGGCCGGTCGGGGTCGCGCAGCAGGTGGATCGCGAGTTGCTGGTCCAGCGTGGAACAGGCCAGGTCGGTACGCTGCTTGGCCTCGATCAGCAGGGTCCGCACGGAGGTCGGCGCAGCCACCCAACCCAGCCGCAGACCGCCCCACGTGGTCTTGGACAGCGAACCCAGGCACACCGTGCGCTCGGGCAGGTGTTCGGCCGCCGAGGCGACCGGCCCGTCGGCGAGCTCGGCGAGGGTGCGGTCCTCCACCAGCAGCGCGCCCTCCTCGGCGGCCACCCGGGCGACCGCCTTCGCCCGCCGGGCCGAGACCATGGCTCCGGTCGGGTTGTGCACGGGCAGCGAGAACGCGTACGCGGGTCGATGCCGGCGGATCGCCGCCCGCAACTCGTCCGGATCGAAGCCGTGCCGATCGCCCGGCACCGGGATCGCCTCGGCGCCGAAGCGGTACGCCGCGGCGAGCATCCCGGGATAGGTGGTCGGCTCGACCAGGATCCGGTCGCCGGGCGCGAGCAGCGCGTCGGCGACCAGGTGGATCGCCTGCTGCGCGCCCGAGGTCACCACGATGTCCTCCGCGCCGAACCCCGCGGGCAACGCGTGCGCCGCGACCAGCGCGCGCAGTCGCGGGTCGCCGGCCGGCGCGTACCCGTCCTGTGGTCGGGCGTCGAGCAGGTCCTCCACGCGCAGCGCGGTGTCCGGCAGCAGCGAGGCGTCGGGTACGACCGCCTTGGCCAGGTCGACCACGATGGCGCCCTCGCGCAGCCAGCGGGAGAAGGTCGGCCGACCGCCGGGACGCACGTACGAGCCGCTGCCGTGGCGCCGTTCGACCAGGCCGATCCGGTTCAGCGAGAGGTAGGCCGAGGCGACCGTGCCGCGACTGAGCCCGAGTGCCTCGGCGAGCGCGCGCTCGGACGGCAGCCGGGTCTCGGCGAGCAGGTCGCCGCCCTCCACCAACTCGCGCAGCGCGTCGAACAGCCGCTCGCCGCGCGAGCGGCGCTCGTTGCGCCGGGGGCGCCCCATGCGCTCGGCGACCACGACCGCGAACTGCTCGACCTCCACGACCACTCCCTCGACCCACGTTCCCTCGGATGGCTCGACGATATGGGGTCGCGCGGGCTCGGCACGCCGCCCGCTACCACGGCAGCGGGTGGGTGTCCCGGAAGAAGCCGCCGGTAGGGCCGTTGTCGGGAAGGGTCGCCGCCCAGACGATGCCCGCCGCGCCCGCCGCGACCGGGCGCCCGCCCGGGCCGCCCATCTCGGTGGCCACCCAGCCCGGGCAGATCGCGTTGACCAGGAGGCGGTCCGGGCGCGGTTCGGCCGCGAGCATCCGGGTGGGCGCGTTGAGACCGACCTTGGAGATCGTGTACGCGGGCGTGCCGCCGCCCATGTTGGTCAGCGACACGGCCTCGCTGCTCACGTTGACCACCCTGGGATGGGCCGAGCGGCGCGGCAGCGGCAGGAACGCCTGCACCGTGCGCCAGGGCCCGTACAGGTTGGTCTCGCCGGCCTGGGCCACCACGTCCAGGTCCGCGTCGGTCGCGCGCTGCCAGGTGTCTTAGGTGATCGCGGTGTTGTCGACCTAGCTTCGCGGCGCGTGGGTTCCTTTTGTCCTCAAACGCCGGACAGGCTGATTGTGGATGGGCTTGGTGAGTTTGCTGGACTTTTGGGGTGTCCTGGGTGTCCTCAAGCGCCGGACGGGCCGGAGGGGTTGGGTGAGCTTCATGGATGCGCTGCGGTTTTCGGGTGCCCTCAAGTGCCGGGCGGGTTGAGTTTGGGTCGGCTTGGGGCGTGTGCTGGGGTTTTGGGGTGACTTCGAGCGGGGGTGGGGGCGAGTTTCGGGTTGGTTAGAGGGGGTGGGGGTCGGGTTCGTATAGGCGGTATAGGCGGCGGGTTGTGTGGGTGTGGTCTCGGGCCGTTACCGCGTTCCAGGCTCGGGAGAGGAGGTTGCGGGCCTGGTGGCCGGGCCAGGGGGTGGGGAGGAGTTCCGGGGGGAGCAGGGGGTCGGGTTCCATTGCTCGGCTGAATTCGACGGTCAACTCGACGCCGATGGTGAGTAGTTCGACGTCGTCGATGTCGGCGTTCGATTCCAGGCGGGCCAGTCTGGGGCGGGTGGTCTCGATCAGGCGCTCGTAGCGCTCGGCCAATTCGGTGAGCGGCCACAGGTGGGCGGCCAGTTCCGTCGGGCGATCGAGCGGGCCGATGCGCAGGTCCCGGCTGGTGAGCAGGGTTACCGCGTCCGATACGCCCAGGCGGCCCGCCTCGGCCGAGACCAGGTCGGTCCACTCGTTCGCGGACACGTACAGGCCGCCGTGCAGCGCCGCGCCGCCCAGTCGCAGGATCGCGTCGCGCAGCGCGTCGCGCGCGGATCGCGCGGACTCCGGGATCGCGAACGCGACCAGTCGCCACGTGCCGTCCCACGGTTCCAGGCCGCGATCCTGGCGGAACGCGTAGCGGACGAACTCGACGTTGGGTTCGATGGTGCGCAGGGTGTCCTCGGACGCGCTCAGCACCGCCTTGCGACCACGACCGTGATGGGTGAACCGCCCCTCGGCGATCAGGCGTTTGACGCACAGCCGCACCTGCTGGTCGGTCATCCCGAGCTCGCCCGCGACGGTGTACAGCTCGCCCGCGTCCACGCTGCCGTCCGGCCGCACCAGCGCGTACACGAGGGTGCGGGTCGGGATCTCGACCGGGTCGACTCCTGGCGTTCCTGGCATGGCCCGAGCATACGAGCGCGCGGGGCGGCCCATCCCGCTCACCCGCGCGCGGGCGTCGAGGCGGGCCCGATTCTGCGGATCATGGTGGTCACGGCCCCGAAGCCCAGCAATGGGCGCAGGTAGGGCGTGTGCTCGGTCCTGGTCGCGACGAAGCCGTGTCGTTCGTAGAGCGCGCGGGCACGCGGGTTCACGTCGATCACGTCGAGCCGGATCCGTCGGCAGCCGAGTTCGCGGGCGAGCACGGCCACCTCGTCCAGCAGCAGGCTGCCGATGCCCGTGCCGCGCTGCGACGGGTCGACGGCGATCCCGTCCATGACCAACTCCGATGACCCGGGCCTGCGTTCGAGCAGGGCCAGGATGGCGACGCGGTGCAGGCCGCCGAGTCGGCCGTACGCCCGCAGCACATCGCGCGCCGTGCCGCCGGTGAGGCCATGGCCACCGTGCGTGTAGCCGGCCAGGCCGACCAGTACGCCGTCCCGGGTCGCGGCGATCGCGCGGTCCGCGTGCAGGTGCTCGGCGATGAACGCCGTCCCGGCCTCGGCCGGGCCCAGCGCGGTGCCCAGCTTGCGCCCGAACGCCTCCCAGTACAGCTCGGCCGCCCGCCGGCGCGCGTCGGGCGGCAGGCCGCGGCGGATCAGCAGCGCGCCCGGGTGCCGGTGATCCGAACCGCGTCGATCGTTCGGCTCGCTCGCCTGGTCCATCGCTGCCTCCGGGTGGTGGGTCGTCCTCGGCGTCGTGGTCGATCATGCCGGGCATCCGGAGACAGCATACTTGAAACGTTCGTTTGACAGACGAGCGTTTGCAATTCGATAGTTATTGCGGATGAGGGTGCGATACGCAGCCGGATGAAGGAGACGAAGGCATGAAGCTCGGATCGGTTGTTCGACGCCATCGCGGGCTCACGATCGGCGCCGCGATCGTCGCGCTGCTCCTGTTGGTCGGCCTGGGCGCGGTGGTGTACGCGGACCGTGCGAACACCTACGACCTCGACGAGGAGCGGATCTCCTTCCGGGACGGCGCGCAACGGCTGGACGGTGTGCTGGCCAAGCCCACGCGCGGGCGCGGTCCGTACGGGCTGGTCGTGTTGGTGCACGGCGACGGGCCGAAGAACGCCACCAACGACGGGTTCTACCGGCCGCAGATGGAGGCGTACGCGCGGGCGGGCTACGCGACGTTGTCCTGGACCAAGCCCGGAGTGGACGGCGCGCCGGGGAACTGGCTCGACCAGAGCATGGAGGACCGCGCCCGGGAGACCGAGGCGGCGATCGCGTGGAGTCGCTCCCGGCCGGACGTGGACCACGCGCGGGTGGGCCTGTGGGGTGCCAGTCAGGCGGGTTGGGTGTTGCCGAAGGTGGCCGCGCGCACGCCGGACGTACGGTTCCTGATCGCCGTCTCGCCCGCGATCAACTGGTTGCGTCAGGGCCGCTACAACCTGCTCGCCGAACTGCGCGCCGAGCACGCCTCGGCGGAGCGGATCGAGACCGAGGTGCGGCGCAGCGACGAGACCCGACGGCTGCTCCAGGAGGGGGCGAGCCACGAGCGGTACCGCGCGGCCCTGGGGGACGCCGCGGACATGCCGGCCGACCGGTGGGCGTTCGCGCGCAGGAACTTCGCCGCCGACGCGAGCGCGGACCTGGCCGGGGTGCGGGTGCCGGTGTTGTTGATGCTCGCCGGGCACGACGTGAACGTGGACGTCGCGGAGACCGAGGCGGAGTATCGCCGACTGCTGGGCGGGCGGGCCGAGTTGACGGTCCGGCACTACCCGGGCGCGGCGCACTCGATGGTGGAGAAGGACATCGAGGACTCGCGGATCGACACCTGGTTCACGGCGGTCTTCGCGCCGCGTGACCTGTTCGCCGCCGGGTACCTCGGCGACCAGCGACGCTTCCTGGCCGGGCGCTGAGCACCGCTTCGGGTCAGAGGGCGACCGGGATCGCGCCCAAGGCCGTCGTCACCTCCGCCAGGTGCGGATCGGCGGCGGCCTTGGCCAGTGCGGCGGTCAGCGCCTCCGCGTAGGTGGCGTCGGCCTGGGCCAGCCGGGTGCGCCCGTCGTCGGTGATCACCGTGTATACGCCTCGGCGGTCCTTGGGACACAGGTCGCGTCGGGTGAGTCCGTCGGTTTCCAGGCGGACCGCGAGGCGGCTGACCGAACTCTGGTTCAGACCGATCGAATCGGCGAGTTCCTGCATGCGCAGCTCGCCGTCGGGCGCGACCGAGAGCCGGGAGAGCGCGCGGTACTCGGACAGGCCGATTCCGTGCCGCCGTTGCAGCGTCCTGCCGAGGTCGTGCTCGACGCGCGCGTGCAGTACGACGACCTGTTCCCAGAGTTTCGCGTCCATGGCCCGTCCCCTTTCGCCGTGTGGGCGAGTCGCCCGTGCGGGCGGGTCGCCGGTTCGGTGGAGTCCCGGCGGCCGGTCCGGCGGAGCGTACGACCGCTGTTGACAGCAGGTTACATGCAGTGCCAGATTATGCATGCACAAGCAAACAATGTATGAGCATACACCTTCCTGATGTACGCGGATCGAGGTCACCGTGCTCGACCGCCGGCCCCGACCCCACCGAAACCGATCGACCCGATGGAACGGATGACGCGTTGACCTCTCCCACCGCCACCGCGAACCCGCTGCTGACCCCGCACCGGCGCGGCCTCCTGGACCTGCCCAACCGGATCGCGATGGCCCCGATGACCCGGGGCCGCGCCGACGACACCACCGGTGTGCCGAGCGAGCACGCCGCCGCCTACTACACCCAGCGCGCCGGCGCCGGGCTACTGATCACCGAGGGCATCTCGATCCACCCGCTCGGCAAGTCCGGCCCCGGCATCCCGGGACTGCGCACCGACGAACAGGTCGCGCGCTGGCGCGAGATCACCACCGCCGTGCACGACGCGGGCGGCCGGATCTTCGCCCAGCTGTGGCACGTGGGCCGGATGACGCACCCGGTGACCCTGGACGGCACGACGCCGACCGCGCCCTCGGCGGTGCCGATCACCGAGGCGCCGATCTTCACTCGGGACGGCCTGCTGCCGCACGTGACCCCGCGCGCACTGACCCTCGCCGAGATCGAGGAGGTGATCGCGGCGTTCGCGCGCGGTGCGCGGCGGGCGATCGAGGCCGGGTTCGACGGCATCGAGATCCACGGCGCCAACGGCTATCTGTTCCAGCAATTCCTGGCCGAGAACACCAACCTGCGCACCGACCGCTACGGCGGGTCGCGGGAGAACCGGCTGCGCTTCGTACTGGAGGTGGTGGCCGCGGTCACCGCCGAGATCGGCGCGGACCGGGTGGGCCTGCGCATCTCGCCGGACAACCCGGAGAACCAGATCCGCGAGGCGGACGCGCGCGGGACCTACCGGGCCCTGGTCGACGCGCTCGACCCGCTCGGCCTGGCCTACCTGCACGTGCTGGAGCGTGGCGACTACGCCGCCCTCGCGGATCTGCGCCCGCGCTGGACCGGCACGCTGATCGCGAACCACAACGGTCCGACGCCGGTCGACCCGGCGACGGCCGAGCGGTTGCTGGCCGCCGAACTGGCCGACGTGGTGGCCTTCGGCCGGCTGTTCATCAGCAATCCGGACCTGCCCGCGCGGATCGCCGAGGGGCTGCCGTTGGCCCCGCCGCCGGTGGCGGACGTGTACGGCGGGGGCGCGCGCGGCTACGTGGACTACCCGGCGGCCTCGGGCGCGGCCGGTTAGGCGTCCGGGCTTCAGGCAGCAGCGTCGAGCGGGCCGCGCTCGCCGGTGAGCACGGTGCGCAGCACGTCCGGGGTGAGCAGGCCGACGGCGCGACCGGCCTCGTCGGTCACCGCCCACACCCGCATGCCCCGGGCACGCATGGTGGCCAGCGCCTCGCCGGCGGGCATCTCCGGCCGGGCGAACGGGCCGCCGTCGTGCGTGATGTTCCCGATCGGCGTGCGCGCGGTGTACCACGAGCGGTTCTGGTACGGCGCGAGCTGCGCCCGGCGCACGACGCCGAGGCAGCGGCCGTCCTCGGCGTGCAGGATCACGTGGTCGGCGTCGGCCACCCGGATGATGTCGACGGCCTTGTCGACCATGGTGTTCACGTCGATCCGCAGCTCGGCCGGCCGCATGGCCTGCGCGACGGTGAGCGGACCGACGGGGCGATGGTGGGGTATGGCGGTCATCGTGGGCACCTGGTTTCCAGTCGTCCGGATCCGGGGTTCGCACCCGGGTCGCCGGTGGTTCGGGTCATGGGGGACCGCGGCCGGTGGGGACCGGTCGCGGGTCGGACCGTGCGCGCACCGTCTTCGGACGACACGCCCCGGCGGGGCGGCGGAAGTTCGGCGCTGAAGCCACCCGGGACGCGGCCGGCGCGCGACGTCGAACCTGCCGGGAACGGGCCGGGAAATACCGGCGTGCCGGGGCTCGACGCGGGCGTGACCGCCTGCGGTGGATGGCGACGCGAGAGTCGCGATGGCGCTGTGCGCTCGGTCGGCGGGCGAACCGCGGTCGCCGGAAACCCGGTTCACCAGTCCTGCGGATCCGGCCGCAATGGCCGACGTCCTCGCCCACCGAGGACGGCGTCGGCGCGCAGGCCGACGTACGACATGTCTTCGGTAGGGCCACCTTACCGTCTTTTTGACGTCTTTCCGACGGGCGGTCGACCCGGCGTCGGGACGATTGGGGGTGAACCGGCTTAATCCGCCCCACAGTTCGGGCGTGCCGGCGCCGCCGAGTCGGGTACCGGCGCCGGCCGAGGCCCCGAATCGCTCGGCCTGGGCCGGTGCTCCCCGGCGGTTGCTACCAGGTGTAGATCGGTTTGCCGTTGCGGTCCTTGGCCTCGGTGTAGACCTTCATGCACGCGCCCTCTTCGGAAGCGTTCAGGGCGGAGGAGCCCTTGGGGAGTTCACCAGCCGGCGGGGGCGGCGGGGCGGACGGCGGTGCCGAGGGGGTGCTGCTCTTGCCCGCGCCCTTGAAGGTGGCGCCGGAGCCCCAGTCCGCGCCGATCTGCACCGTCACGTGGGTCGCGTTCGGCTGGGGGGACAACGCGGTGGCGGGCAGGCCGAGCGCGTCGGCGACGGCCTGCGCCTGGACCTGGTCCTTGGCCGGGAAGATCACCGCGCTGGTCTGTCGCTTGATCGGGTTCGGGTCCTTCGTGGTCTTCGTGAAGCCCTGTGCGATCAGGCCCTCCGTGACAGCGGTGGGCAGGCTCGTCCTGGTCGTGCCGTTGACCACGGTGATCCGGATCGCGGCCTTGTCCACCGCGGGCGGCGGGGGCGGTTGCGGTGCCGAGGGCGGCGCGGTGGTCTCGGTGCCCGCCGGCGGGCCGTTCTTGTCGAACGCGACGTCGGAGCGGACCATCTTGAACAACGTCTCGGCGGACGCGGCCGGGACCAGGTGCTGATCGGGGGCCTGTGGATCCGCGTCGTGCGGCATCGTGGTCATGGTGATCCGGTTGGTGTTCACCTTGTTCAGCGTGGTCGCCAACGAGGTGAGCTTCTGGATCCCGTTGAGGCCGTCGTCGACGGTCAGCGACCTGGTCGCGGCGTCGGCGACCTTGAACAGTTTGATCGGGTTGGTGATGGTGCTGTTCGACTTGAGCGTGCGCACCATCGAGTTGAGGTACATGTGCTGCGCGTGGGTGCGCCCGACGTCGCTGCCGTCCTCGAAGGCGTGCCGCGTACGCAGCCACTTGAGCGCGTCCTCGCCCTGGATCTTGTGCGTGCCGGCGGTCAGCCGCAGATGCGAACCGATCACGTGCCGTTCGCCGTTGACGTACTCGACCGCCTCGTCCTGGATGTTCGACTGCACGCACACGTCGACCCCGCCGACCGCGTCGGCCATCGAGACCACGCCGGAGAAGGTGACCATCATGAAGTGATCGATGTGGACCTTGGTGAGCAACTGCCACGTGCCGACCACACAGCCGGGCCCGCCGCGACCGAGGCTCTCGTTGATCGTGGCGTTGATCGGCGGGAACTTCTGCTTGGTCTTCGGGTCGGTGCAGGCCGGTATCGCCACGCGGGTGTCGCGCGGGATGCTGATCACCGACGCGTTGCTGCGGTCCGCCGAGACGTGCAGCAACATCTGCACGTCCGCCCGCGGCGCGCCGCCGTCGC
Organism: Embleya sp. NPDC025285; assembly: GCF_055558835.1. NCBI lineage: Bacteria > Bacillati > Actinomycetota > Actinomycetes > Kitasatosporales > Streptomycetaceae > Embleya > Embleya sp. NPDC025285. The sequence goes on along the minus strand of NZ_JBVHLU010000003.1, from coordinate 29,720 downwards.
AGGCGCCACCGAGCTTGCAGTCGGTCGGGTCGTTCCGGCCGTCCGAGCCGATCATCAGGATGTTCATCGGGGTGCGGCCGAACTCGTCGGGCGCCTCCTTGGGCACGTCCACGTCGCTGGTGTTGAGCTTGCTGTGCTTGATGTTGGCGTTGAGCTTTTGATAGATCACGTAGCCGGTGATCCCGAGCGCGACCAGCACCAGCGACATCACCAGCGCGGTGATCTTGAGCTTGCGGAAGCGGCGCGGCTTGCCGTGCCCGGTGCCCTTGGCCCGTCGGGCGGCCCGACCGCCCGAGGCGTCCTCGCCTCGGCGGGCGCGCGGTACGGCGGGCGCTTCGTCGGCGGGCTCGGCACCGAGTTCCTCGCCGTCCGCCGCGGGAGCGGTCGAGACCGCGTCGGAGGAGGGTGGTCGCGACGCGTTCGCGCGCCGACGGCGACCACCGGACTCCGGTGCGGAACTCAAAACGACCCCCGAGAAAGATGTCGTCGAACCGATGCCGCGTTGCCGCGGACTGGCTCGACACCGTACCGGGCGGCCGGAACGGACCGAACAGGTGCCGGCCGCACGTCGTCGTGACGGCGGCCTCCTCGGAAACGGACGGCTTCGCGCACAGGTTGGTTGCGGCGCGGACGATCGGTTCCGGTATGGCATGGGTCACGGCGCGGCGCGCGTGCCGCGCGGGGCGGGAAGCGGTGGCGAACGACAAGGACGACGCCGCCCTCGGGGGGAGGGGGCGGCGCCGTCGTTCAGGCGTCGGTGAGCGGGATCACCTCTCGGCGGGGGGCACGCCGCGACTCCAGCCGAACGGTAATTCGCGGCGGCAAAGGTTGGGCCCGGGGACACCCGTTCACCGACTGTTCGGTACAACGAGCGAACGCCGGCCACCATTCCCGGACATAGCGGTTGATCTTCCGATCACGTCTTCGATCACGTCCCCTCCGGCCCCGAAGACGGGTTCGGGCGCGGGCCGGCCGGGTGCGCGTCCAGGCCCGCGATCAGCAGGTCGAGACCGGCGTGGAACTCGGTCTCGGGCGTGCTCTCGGCGGCGGCCCCGGCGATCTCGATCAGGTACGGGAAACGGTCGGTGGGCAGCGCGCGGGCCCGGTCGGTGATCGCCCGGACGTCCTCGTCCGGCGCGATCGAGAGCGGGCCGGCAAGTTCGGCCTGGGCGAAGCCGGTGACGAAGCCGGTCACGGCGCGGAACGCGTACAGCAGGTCGGCCCCGCGCCGGCCGCTGCGGGCGAGCGCGCGCAGCAACGCCTCGCCGTGCGCCAGCGTGGACCCGTCGGTGATCCGGCGGGTGAGGATGAGCGGGATGACGTCCGGATGGGCGCGTACGGCACGCCAGTTCGCTTCGGCGAGCCGGCGGGTGTCGACCCGCCAGTCGTCGTCCTCGGCGTGCTGCTCGTCGAGAGCCGGCAGGGCGTCCGCCATCACCGCCTCGACGAGCAGCCCCTCCAGGCCCTCGCGCCCGTCCACGTAGTTGTAGATCGTCATCGCCCCGGTGCCCAGCGCCGCGGCCAGGCTGCGCATGGTCAGCGCACCCAGGCCGTGTGCGTCCACCAGGGTCAGGGCCGCCGTGCGCAGTTGCTCGCGGCTGAACTTTCGGGGCGCGGGCACGATGCTCCTCCTTGACTTACGTACAACGTACGTGTTCGATGGGCGTTGTTCACGTACAGAGTACGTCAACGCGGCTCCGGCGGCTCGCGCCGAGCCGGACGGGCGCGCCCGGATGCGCCCGATTCCCTTTTGTGGCAAGGAGCTTCGATGACTCACATCGATGTGTTCGAGGACGCCCTCCGGTTGGCCGAAGGCGGCCGGATCAGCGCCGGGGAGCGCCGGATGAGCGGCGCCGACGGTGCCGACGGCGTCGATCAGGGGTGGCAGTTGGCCGCCTTCCATGTCGAGACCGACGCCGACCTGCACGCCGACCACTGGGAGATGCATCCCGAGTCCGACGAGGTGGTGTGCGTGTGGACGGGCGCGCTGCGGATCGTGCTGCGCGCCGAGGAGGGCGCCGGTGAGGAGTCGCCGGTCACCCTGCGGGCCGGCGGCGCGTTCGTGGTGCCGCGCGGGCGTTGGCATCGACTCGAGATCGAGGAGCCCGCCGATCTGATGTCGATCTCCCGGCGCTCCGGCACCCGCCTGGAGCGGCGGGCCGGGCGGGCGGGGGAGCGGGCATGACCGGGACGATCGAATCGGCGGCCGTTCCGGTCCGGATGCCGCGTGCGACCCGGATGTTGCTGGTCGTGGTGCTGACCGTGCAGTTCACCGTCGCGCTGGACATGTCCGTGGTCAACGTGGCCCTGCCGGACATCCGCGACGATCTGGGCTTCGGCGCGGACGGGCTGCCGTGGGTGGTGAACGCGTACGCGCTGAGCTTCGGCGGGCTGCTGATGCTCGGCGGCCGGATCGGTGACCTGGTCGGGCGCCGTCGCACACTCCTCGCGGGCCTGGCCGTGTTCGGCCTGGCCGGTCTGGGCGGCGGCCTGGCCACCACGCCCGGCGCGCTGATCGCCGCCCGCGCGGTGCAGGGGATCGGTGCCGCCGCGCTCGCGCCGGTGGCGTTCGCGCTGATCACGGTGACCTTCCCGGCCGGGCCCGCGCGGTCCAGGGCGCTGGGGTTGTGGGGTGCGACGGCCGCGGCGGGCGGTGCCTTCGGAGTGCTGATCGGCGGGCTGCTCACCGAGTCGGTGGGCTGGCAGGCGGTCATGTTCATCAACGTGCCGATCGTCGCGTTCGCCATGTTCGCCGCGCGCGGACTGCCGGCGGATCGACCCGTGCCCGGCGCCACGCCCAGGCTCGACCCGGTCGGCGCGCTCTTGGTCACCGCGGGTGCGACCACATTGGTGCTGGGCGTGGTGCGGGCCGAGCGGCAGGGCTGGGGATCGGCCGTGACGATCGGTACGCTCGCCGCCGCCGCGGTCCTGCTGGCCGCCTTCGTTCTGGTCGAACTGCGGGTCGCCGAGCCGCTGTTGCGGATGGGGTTGTTGACCCATCGGCCGGTGCTGGGCGCGAACCTGTTCATGATGCTGCTGTTCTCCGGCCAGTTCGCGGCGTTCTACTTCACGTCGTTGTATCTCCAGCAGGTGCTCGACTACGGACCGGCCGCCGCCGGCGCGGCCTTCGTGCCCTTCTCCGGCGGGATCGTGATCGGCTCGGTGCTCGCCACCCGGACGATGGCCCGGATCGGCCCGGGACGGCTGCTCGCACTGGGCGCCGTGCTCGCGGCGGTGGGCTTCGGCTGGTTCGGGCTCGCGTTCGACGTCGACGGCACCTTCCTGCGCTCGATCCTGGGTCCCTCGCTGGTCGCGAGCATCGGTGCGGGGCTGTGCTTCGTGCCGCTGGGCACCGCCGCGACCGCGGGAGTCGCCGCGCACGAGGCCGGGATGGCCGGCGGACTGATCAACAGCTCGCGACAGATCGGCGGTTCGATCGGCCTGGCCGGGCTGGTCACGCTGGCCGCGTCGGTGATCGGACCGGACGGCGGCGGGTCCGAGCGCGAACTCGCACACGGGTACGCGGTCGCGCTGGAGACGGCGGGCGGGCTGCTCGTGTTGGCCGCAGTGGTCGCGCTGGTCCTGGTGCCGGCCAAACTCGGGGGTGCGCCCGCCGGCGAGCGGGGATAGCCGCCGGGGCGGGAGCAGAGCCGGGCGCCCGGTGGTGTGTCGGTGGCGGCTTCGCTCGGCTCCCGGCCGGGGTCACGAGGGGGCCTCGGCGTTCGGCCCCGCCCCGGGCCTGTCAAGTGGACTCCATGGACGCCTTGTTGCGTCGGTCACAGGCGAACCAGTCGGCTGCATAACGTCTTTCGGGCGGGGTCGGCCGCGCCGCGCGATGCTCGTCGGCGCGGGCCGGCCGCGAACTCGACGGCCCTCCCACGTATATCGCTGCTTTCCACCGGGTAGCGTCGGGTCGTCGTGACCAACCGGTACGGCGACAAGCGTGCGTCGTTGTCGACTCCGCGCCGGACCGACCGAGCGTGGAAGCCTGCGTACCCGCCGGCGACCGGCGTACGGGCGTGCCGCACCAGGCTGCGGGCGAGCGTACGACGCGAAGGGGAGAGCCGATGAGTGTATTCACACGTACGTGCCGGCGAGCGGGGGCGGTGGCGGCCGCGACCGCCGTGGCGGTTCCGCTGACCGTCGCCCTGGCCGCGCCCGCGAGCGCGGCCCCCTCCGCGTGTACCGCGCGGACCGGGCCGTATCAAAGCCAGGTGGAGAAGGCGTTGGGGCTCAAGGTGGACGGCCGGCAGTCCACCGCCGACTGCCGCGCCATCCGTACCTATCAGGCGCAGAACGGCATCCGCCCGGCGGCCGGCTACGCCGGGCCCGTCACCTACGGCGTGATCAAGCGCAAGGCCGGCGGCGGGGAGGGCGGTTGCCCGACCGATGTCGGTCGGATCGCGTGCGTGGACCTCGGCCGGCAGGTCAGTTGGATCCAGGACGGCGCCAAGCAGGTCTACGGCCCGGTCGCCATCCGCTCCGGGCGGGACGGCTTCGAGACCCGCACCGGCCTGCACAAGGTCTACTACCGCGCGATGAACCACTGGTCGACGCTGTACGACGTGGCGATGCCGTACAGCCAGTTCTTCGACGGCGGCATCGCGTTCCACGCGATCGACGGTTCGGTCACGTCGCCGCCCGGCTCGCACGGCTGCGTCAACATGCGGCCGGCGGACGCCCAGGCGTACTGGGGACTGCTGCACACCGGCGACGAGGTGTACGTGTACGGGAACAAACCCGGTACCTGACGGGCCGGTTCGGGTCGTCGGCCCCGGTCGCCGGTCGGCCGGGCGAGTGTGCCCGGTCCCGGCGGGCGCGGTCAGACCGCGCGCAACGCGCCCGGATGCCGGCCGGTGAGGTGGTCCAGGGCCGCGGAGGTGGGCTCGTCGAACGGGAGGTAGACGACCAGGGTCTGGTCGACGTCGGCCAGGTCGAGGATCTCGCGTTCCAGGCGTAGTTCGCCCGCCTCGGGGTGGGCCAAGTGCTCCACGCCCACCCGGCGCGGCGGCGTGGCGGGCGCGGCCAACCGCTCGGTGAACGCGGTGCCCGCGGTGACGGCCATGCCGTCGAGGAAGTCCTGCACGTGGGGATCGCCGAACGAGGACGCGAACCGCAGGATCGCGGCGTGCTCGTCGGCTATCCGCTCCCAGTTCGGGTAGGCCGCGCGTGCTCGCGGATCGGTGAACACGTAGCGCGCGAGGTTGGGTTCCTCCTCGTCCAGGATGCCCAACGGACGGGCGAGCCGCTCGTACCCGTTGGTGAAGGCAAGCACGTCGCCGAGCCGGTTGACCAGCAGCGCGGGGGCCGGTTCGAGCCGGTCCAGGAGCGCGCGCACCGTGGATCGCACGGTCCGGGCGGGCGGTTCGCCGCCCGTGCACGGGAACATCTCGCCGGTGGCGGCCTTGGCCAAAAGGCGCACGTGCACGCGCTCGTCCGCGGTCAGCCGCAGCGCGTCGGCCAGCGCCGCCAGCACGTGGCCGGACGGGCGGCGGTCGCGGCCCTGCTCCAGCCGCGCGAGGTACTCGGCGCTGACTCCGGCGAGGGTCGCCAACTCCGACCGGCGCAGGCCCGGGGTACGCCGCCGGGCACCGTCGGGAAGCCCGACGTCGGCGGGCTTGACCGCCTCGCGGCGGTCGCGGAGGTAGGTACCAAGTTCGTTCTCGCTCACGGCCCGCAGTCTAGGGCGCGCGCAAGCCCCGATCGTGGCCCCGGTGCTGCCCGTCTGGGAACGGGCTTCCTCGGCCCCGGCCGACCGAGCACGGTGGGCGGGGTGTCGGCCGCGTCCCGGTCGGACGATCGGCGGACGCGCGCGGGCCGGTGGTCAGTTCGGGTCCGCCGCCGGTGTGGCCGAGCCGATCAGGGCCGCGGTGGTCGCCGAGGTCAGTCGGTCCAGGTGGTCGGCGGTGAGCGGGGTGCGGGTGACCGCCAGGCGCCAGTAGAGCGGCCCGACGATCAGGTCCAGTGCCAGGTCGACGTCGACGCCCGGCGGGAGTTCGCCGCGTGCGCCCGCGGCCCGCAGCACGGCGGTGCCGATCCGGCGCTGGGTGCCGTGCAGCACGGTGTCCAGGCGCCTCGCGGGGTGAGCGACCCGCGCCGCACGGGGTGCGCCGGCCGCGGGCGAGCGGGTGAGGGAGCATCCTGGGTGGTGTGAAATCCGATCGACTGCTCTCCATCCTGTTGCTCCTGCAGACTCGTGGCCGGGTACCGGCGGCCGAGTTGGCCGAGCGGTTGGAGGTGTCGACGCGGACCATCTACCGCGACGTCGAGGCGCTGTCCACGGCCGGTGTGCCGGTCTACGCCGAGCGCGGTCGGCACGGCGGGATCTCGCTGCTGCCCGGGTTCCGGACCGACGTCACCGGGCTGACCTCGGACGAGGCGCGTGCCCTGTTCGTGCTCGCCGAGCAGGGCACGCACGCGGCACTGGGCCTGGACGGCGCGCTCGGCTCGGCGCTGCGCAAGGTGATGGTCGCGCTGCCCGCGCCACATCGGCCCGCCGCCGAGGAGATGACCCGCCGGGTGCTGATCGATCCACAGCGGTGGATGTCCGGGCCGAGTCCGGCGGTGGACGTGGCCGCGCTGCAGGACGCGGTGTTCGCGGACCGGCGGCTGCGGATCCGCTATCGACGCAGCGGCTCGACCACGCCGCGCACATACACCGTCGACCCCTACGGGCTGGTCGCCAAGGCGGGTACGTGGTACCTGGTCGCGGATCGCGGTGGGACGCCGCGGCTGTTCCACACCGATCGGCTCACCGGGCTGACCGTCACCGAGGACCCGGTGCGCCGTCGGCCCGGGGTCGAACTGGCCGAGGTGTGGCACGCGTTGCGCCGAGGCATCGACGAGCAGCCGGTGGCGGTGCGGATCCGGGCCCGGGTGCGGCGGACCCGGGTCGACATGTTCGTCCGGATCGTCGGGGCCTGGCTGACCGGGCCGCCGGCGGATCACGACGACGAGTGGGTGACGGTCGAGTTGGGGTACCCGGCACTGAGCGCTGTGCGCCAACTGCTCCAGTTCGGCACCGACGTGGAGGTCCTGGATCCGCCGCAGGCGCGCACGGCGATGGTCGAGACGGCGGCGGCGATCGTCGGCGCGTACGGATGAGATCCGCGCGAGCGTCCCGGGCGCGGGCCGGTCCCGGAGGAGGCCCTGTACGCCTCGCGCGCGCTTCGGTCGGCGGGGGTGCGGGCCCTTCGGGTCGGCGCCTTTTCGGGGGCGGAGGTGTGGGGAACCGGCGGAAGCGCCGTGTCCGCATCGCTCCGTGTTCATACGATCATCGGAACACGATGAACGAAGGCTTGGGGGCACGGCGGTGCGGGTCGAGGATCTGTTGGGCATGCCCGAGCTGCGATTGGCCCTGTTGGCGGGTACGGAGGGACTCGCTCGCGAGGTGCTTCGGGTGTCGGCCGCCGATCCGGTCGACCCCGGCGGGGGCACGATCGCCGGCGAACTCGTGGTGCTGCGCGCGGGCGGATACGGGGTCGACGGCGCGGTACCGGTGCGGGCGCTCGTGGCGGGCGGTGCGGCGGCGGTCGTGGTGTTGCCGGAGGCGCGGGGTGGGGTGGATCGGGTCGAACCGGCTCCCGACGAGGTGCCGTACGCGCTGGTCGAGGTCTGTGGGCAAGCCGGCCTCCCGCTGTTCCTGGCCCCGATCGGGGTCACGGCGGTGCGGATCGCCGAGGTGGTCGCGCACCGGGTCGCGGTCGAACGCGGGCCGACCACGGGACACCTGTCCGGTCGCCAGCGCCGGCTGATCACGGCGCTGGCCGAGGGGGCCGACACCCAGGACCTGCTGGATCTGCTCGCCCGCGAACTCGGCGCACCCTGCCGGGTGTCGACGCCGGCCGGCCGCGTCCTGGCGAGCGCGACGGGGAGTGGGCCGGCGCGGGGGCCGGCCGTGGCGGGCGACGTGGTGGACGCGGTCGAGACGGTGCGCGGCGCGCTCGCGGCGGAGCGGCTGCCGGCACTGATCGAGGGCGAGACGGTGTTCGCGCTCGGTCGGGGGCCGGCGTTCGCGGGATACCTCGTGTGTGCCGGGGACCGTACCGACGACGAGGCCCTCGCGCAGGCCGCCGACCTGCTGCTGCTCGGCGGCGCCCGGCGTGCGGAGCGGCTCGCCGTGGAGCGCGCGCACGCGTGGGAACTCGTCGACCTGGTCGAGTCGGACACGGCCCCGGACGCGGTCCGGGCCCGACTGGGCGCGGCGGGGATCGGACCGGACGCGGCGCCGATCGTGTGTTGTGCCGCGGGCGACGGGGCCGACCCGGCGGTCGGGCGGCTGGTCGTGGACCTGATCGAGCGGGTGTTCGCGGCGGATCCGGCGACGCGATGGGTGGTGGCCTGCGGCAAGGCCGAGTCGGTCGTCTTCGCGTCGGCCGGGACCGGGGCGGGCGCGGCGGCCCGGATCGCCGAAGAGTTGGAGCGGGCGGCGCACTGGTGGGAACCACTGCTCGGGTCCGAGCGGGTCGCGATCGGCATTGCCGGGACGTCACCCACGTGGGCGACGGCCTTGGCCGAGGCCAGGGGCGCGCGGGACATCGCGTGGGCGCGCCCCGGCCGGCTCACGGTGGCCGCGGGCCCGGGGATCGACGCGTACCCGGCGCTGTTGGCGGCCGTACCCGGGCCCGTGCGCAGCGCGTTCGCCGATCGGGTCCTGGGCGGCCTGCGGGCGTACGACGCCGAACACGGCACCGACCTGATCGGCACGCTCGCCGCCTTCCTGGCCGCCAACGGGGCCTGGCAGCGCTGCGCGGCGATGCTGGACGTGCATGTCAGCGCGCTGCACCAGCGGATGGGCCGGGTCCGGGACCTGACCGGCCGGGACCTGTTCTCGGCCCGGGACCGGGTGGATCTGCTGCTGGCCCTGGAGAGCGACCCCGGCTGCTGAGACCGGCCCCGGGACGAGGGCGGCGGCGCGGTCGGGAGTGGGACGAGTGCGGTGGGACCGCGGGGACCGGGCGGGCGTGGCGGTGCTGCCGGGCCGGGGCGAGTGCGGTGGCACGGTCGGGAGTGGGACGGGTGCGGTGGGACCGCGGGGACCGGGACGGGTGCGGCGGTGCTGCCGGGCCGGGGCGAGTGCGGCGGCGCGGTCGGGAGTGGGACGGGTGCGGTGGGACCGCGGGGACCGGGGGGCGTGGCGGTGCTGCCGGGCCGGGGCGAGTGCGGTGGCACGGCGGGGGCTGGGACGAGGGTCGCGGTCCCTGCCGGGGCCGGGGCGAGCGTGGTTGCACGGCGGGGGCCGGGGCGGGTGCGGCGGTACTGCCGGGGCCAGGGCGGGTGTGGCGGTGCTGCCGGGGCCAGGGGCGAGTGCGGTGCTACTGCCGGGATCGGGGGCGAGCGCGCTGGCACGGCGGGGCCGTGACGGGGCTGCGGTTCCTGCCGGGGCCGGGGCGAGCGTGGTTGCACGGCGGGGGCCGGGGCGGGCGTCGCGATGCTGCCGGGGCAGGGCGAGTGGGGCTGCACGGCGGGGCGGGCCGGGGCGGGCGTCGCGGTGTTGCCGGGGTCGGGGCGAGTGCGGTGGCTCTGCCGGGCCTGGGCGCGGACCCGTGCGGTGGCTCCGTTCGGCCGGGCGCGGGTCCGCGTGGATGTGGCGTCGGGGGTTACTTGGCGCCGCTGTCCTGGAGGTCGGCGAGCGACGCGGCCCAGCGGAAGTACTTGTTGCGGCCCAGGTCGCCGATGGTGGTGATCTTCAGCGAAGCCAGGTGCTCCGCGTGCGCGTCGGTGATCCCGGCCAGTCCGGCGACGGGGGCGGCGAGGACTTCGCTCAGGGTCTTGTTCTCGTAGGCCTTGTCGAGCAACTTGTCGAGATCGGCGGTCACGGGCATGCGTGCTCCCTGTGGGATCGAGGCGGCTGACATCCGCGTTCGGCACCCATGCTGCGTCGGGCTTGTCATGAATTCCGACATTTGCCGCGTTGTGCGTGTCGCCCGCCGCGGGACGCGTCGACGCTCGACGGTCCGGCGTCGGAGCCGGCGCTCCAGGGGTGCGAGCGCGGCCAGGATCAGCACCGCGCACAACAGCGGCAGTGGTACCGGATGCGGCAACGGCCAGATGCCACCGGACATTTCGGGTGCGGCCCATGGCGTCACGTCCATGACGCCATCATGGCGCCATAGTTACGCCATGGCAAGCCTGGTTGACTCCATTCGTGACGTCATGTGACCCGGTTGGTCTCATCGGCGGTAGGGACGCCCGCCGATTCGGGGTGCGATCGGTGGCGCCGTGGATGGCCGTGGATGGCCGTGGACGGCGGTGGATGGCGCACGATCGCACGGACGCGACGGTGTGCCCGCCGGGTGCGAGGCGCGCTCAGCCGGTGACGCTGAGCCGGTAGCCGCGCTTGGTAACCGTCTTGATCAGGCCCTTGTGCGGGCCCAGCGCGGTCCGCAGGCGGGCCACGGCGGCCTCGACCGCGTGCTCGTCGGCGCCGGCCCCGCGCCAGACGCGACGCAGCAACTCCGCGCGGCTCAACACCCAGCCGGGCTTCTCGGCCAGCGCGCGCAGGACCGCGGCCGGAACCGGGGACAGCGAGATCACGCCGCCGCGCACCAGCACCGCGTTGCCCTGGATGATCAGCCGTTCGGTACCGGTGTCCAACTCGCGCCGGACCCGTGGGGGCAGCGTCTCGGTGACCGTGCGCACCAGCGAGCCCAGCCGTCCGCGTTCCGGCCAGACCGCGGGCACACCCTCGTCCAGCAGCGGCTTCGCGCAGATCGAACCGATGCACACCGGCAACACGTCGGTCCGCAGCGCCGCCAACACCTCCTCACGCCGCCCGAGTTCGCCGGCCGTCTCCAGGAACGCGCCGATCGCCGGCGCGCTGGTGAAGGTCAGCGCGTGCAGATCGCCGCGGATCACCTGCTCGACCAGGCGCCGGACCGCGGCCGGGTCCTCCGGCGGGCCCCACCGGTACACCGGCAACTCGATCACCTCGGCGCCACGCTCGCGCAGCGCCGAGGCGAAACCCTCCAGCGGCGCGCCGTGCTCCTGGATCGCGATCCGCCGCCCGCGCAGGTCCCGGGCCAGCAGCCAGTGCAGCAACTCGTCGTTGGCCTCCGAACCCGGCGAGTACATCTCGCGCAGCCCGGACGCGCGGACCGCCCCGGTGGCCTTGGGCCCCCGGCTGATCACCGTCGCCGCCGCGCAGGCCTGCCCCACCGCGTCCGCCCGCCCCCACCCCTCGGCCGCGTTCATCCAACCGCGCCAGCCCAGGCCGGTGGTGGCCACCACATAGTCCAGCGGCTCGACCAGACAGCGCTCGGTGGCCCGGCGCAACGCCTGGTCCTCGCGCAACGGGACGATGCTCATCGTCGGAGTGCCCACGACCTTCGCGCCCCGACGTTCCAGCAGCGCGACGAGTTCGTCGCGACGCCGGGCGGCCGTGACGCCGACCGTGAGCCCGACGAGGGGTTCGGCCGCGCCTGTACGAGTAACCATGTCGTGAGGTTGCCGGGTCGGCGTTACGGCGATGTTGCCGGGCGATCACCTCGGGGTAAGGCCTCGAACCGGGATGGGGCCCGATCGTGTCGCATTGCTCACCGCGTCAGCGGCGCCGAGTGAGCCGGCCGTACCGCTCGCGCAACATCGGGGACCAGGCTGCGTAACAGCGGCTCGGGAGGCTTCGGTGACGCGGTCGCCGGCCGGCGCGTCGGGCACGGCGACCCGCCGACCGTGCCCGCACCCTCGCCCCACCCCGAAGGAGTCCCTCGTGACCGACGCCAAGCAGACGCACGTGGTCCTGGTCGGCCACGGGATGGTCGGGCAGCGCTTCCTGGAGGCGCTCACCACGACCGGATCCGGACCACCGGGACCACGGATCACGGTGCTGGCGGAGGAGCCGCGGCGGGCCTACGACCGGGTGCACCTGACCTCGTGGTTCTCCGGGACCAGCGCGGAGGACCTGTCCATGTGCAGTGCGGAGTTCGCCGCCGAGCACGGGATCGACATCCGACTCGGCGACCCGGTGGAGACTCTCGACCGCGCCGCGCGCACCGTGACCACCCGGGCCGGTCACACCGTCGACTACGACACGCTCGTGCTCGCCACCGGGTCCTATCCGTTCGTACCGCCGGTGCCGGGCCACGACACGCCGGGTTGTTTCGTGTACCGCACGATCGAGGACCTCGAGGCGATCAAGGCCGCCGCCGAGACCGCTCGGATCGGTGTGGTGGTCGGCGGCGGACTGCTCGGCCTGGAGGCCGCCGGCGCGCTCGTCGCGATGGGCCTGGACACCCACGTGGTCGAGTTCGCGCCGCGCCTGATGGCGCTGCAGATCGACGAGGGCGGCGGCAAGGTGCTGCGCCGTAAGATCCAGGACCTGGGCGTGACGGTGCACACCGACGCGGGCACCCGGGAGATCCTCGACCGGGACGGCCGGGTCGCCGGCATGGTGCTGTCGGACGGCACGGAACTGGCCGCCGACCTGGTGGTCTTCTCCGCGGGGGTGCGCCCGCGCGACGAGCTCGCCCGCGCGGCCGGGCTGGAGATCGGCGAGCGCGGCGGGATCGTGGTGGACGAGTACTGCCGCACCGGCGACCCGCACGTGCTGGCCATCGGCGAATGCGCGCGCACGGTGGACGGCCGGGTGTACGGGCTGGTCGCGCCCGGCTACGCGATGGCCGAGGTGGCCGCGCGCGGGATCCTGGACGAGGTGCCCGACCCGACCGTGTGCTTCACCGGCGCCGACCTGTCCACCAGCCTGAAACTGCTCGGCGTGGACGTGGCGGGCTTCGGCGACGCGCACGGCACCGCCGAGGACTGCGTGGAGGTGCTCTACTCCGACGCGCAGGCGGGCGTGTACAAGAAGCTGGTGATCGGCGCCGACGGCAGCCTGCTGGGCGGCGTCCTGGTCGGCGACCCGGACGCGTACGGCGTGCTGCGCCCGCTCACCGGCGCCCCGCTGCCGGTGCCGCCCGAGCAACTGCTGATGCCCGCCGCGATCGGCGCGCCGGTGAAGTTCGCGCTGCCGGACACGGCCGTGGTGTGCTCGTGCCACGCGGTCACCAAGGGCAGCATCCGCGCCGCGGTGTGCGCGCCGGACCGGCTCGACCCGGCCGCCGTGCGCCGACACACCAAGGCCGGTACCGGTTGCGGCAGTTGCGTCAAGCTGGTGGGCACCATCGTCACCGAGGAACTGGCCGCCGCCGGCATCGAGACCGCGCGCGGCCTGTGCGAGCACTTCGACCGGTACACGCGCGCCGAGTTGTACGAGATCGTCCGGGTCAAGGGCATCACCACGTTCGCCCGCCTGATCGACGAACACGGCAGCAACCGAGGGCCGGACGCGGACGGCTGCGACGTGTGCAAGCCCACCGTCGGCTCGATCCTGGCGAGCCTGTCCGGCGGGCACATCCTGGACGGCGAACAGGCCGCGCTCCAGGACACCAACGACCACTTCCTGGCCAACATCCAGCGCAACGGCTCGTATTCGGTGGTACCGCGCGTCCCGGGCGGCGAGATCACCCCGGACGGCCTGATCACGATCGGCGAGATCGCCCGCGACTTCGGCCTCTACACCAAGATCACCGGCGGCCAGCGGATCGACATGTTCGGCGCCACCGTCGACCAACTCCCGCTCATCTGGCAGCGGTTGGTGGAGGCCGGCTTCGAGTCCGGGCACGCGTACGGCAAGGCGCTGCGCACCGTGAAGTCGTGTGTCGGGCAGACCTGGTGCCGCTACGGCGTGCAGGACTCGGTCGCCCTGGCGATCGAGCTCGAACTGCGCTACCGGGGCCTGCGTTCGCCGCACAAGCTCAAGTCCGCGGTGAGCGGATGCGCCCGCGAGTGCGCCGAGGCGCAGAGCAAGGACTTCGGGGTGATCGCCACCTCCGAGGGCTGGAACCTGTACGTCGGCGGCAACGGCGGGATGACCCCGCGGCACGCGGACCTGCTCGCGAGCGACTTGGACCACGACACGCTGATCCGCACGATCGACCGCTTCCTGATGTTCTACATCCGCACCGCCGACCGCCTGGAGCGCACCGCGCCGTGGCTGGAGCGGATCGAGGGCGGACTCGACCACGTGCGCGCGGTGATCATGGACGACTCGCTGGGGATCTGCGCCGAACTGGACGAGTTGATGGGTCGGCATGTGGCGACCTACGCGGACGAGTGGGCCGCGACCCTGGCCGACCCCGACCGGGTGCGCCGCTTCGTGTCCTTCGCCAACGCGCCCGGCACCCCAGACCCGACCGTGCGGTTCACCGCCGAGCGGGACCAGATCAAGCCCGTGCTGCTCGGGCCCTTGGAGGTACGCGGCCGATGACCGTCACCGAGACCATCACCCAGACCACCACCGAGACCGACATCGCCCGAACGGGCACGCGGACCATGGTGGAGATCGCATGCGGCACCGGCTGGGTCGCGGTCTGCCCGTACGACCGACTGATCCCGGGCCGAGGCGTCGCGGCGCTGATCGACGGCGAGCAGGTCGCGATCTTCCGGGACCGCACCGGCGCGCTGTACGCGCTCGCCAACCGGGACCCGTTCAGCGGCGCGTACGTGATGTCGCGCGGCATCGTCGGCCGTCGGGGAGAGGTGCCGACCGTGGCGTCGCCGATGTACAAACAGGTCTTCGACCTGCGCACGGGGGAGTGCCTGGACGAGAGCACCGCCCCGGACGGCACCCCCGCGGTGCTGCGCACGTGGCCCGTCCGCGCCCACGGGTGACCGACGACCGGTGGGATCACGGCCGGGCATCAGCCGCGATCCCACCGGCGTCGGAGGTTCAGCGCGAGGCGGGGTCCGGGTCGACGCCGCCGAGGTTGTGATTGCCGGCGAACAGGTTGCCCGGATCGTACGCCGCCTTGAGTTCGGCCAGGCGCGCCCGGGTCGACGGGTCGTACACCTCGGCGACCCGGTCCGGACCGGGCGCGACGCCGTCGCCGTAGACGAAGTTGAGGTTGCGGCCGAGGGACAGCGGCTTCAGGACGGCCTGGACGTCGGCCTGGAGCGCGCGGGCCGCGTCGAGATCGGCGCCGTCGATCATCGCCACGACCCGGACGATGTAGCGCGCGTCGCGCCCGCCGACCGCGTTGGGCACCGCCGGCTGCCGGGACAGCGCGCCGCCGAGGTGACGCACCTCGTGCATGACCATCATCGGCGCGCTCGGACCGGCGAGTTCGTACACCGCGCGCAACGCCTCCGGATCCAGGTCGCGGACCAGGACGTTGTCGCCGAGGTAGGCGTGCGGGTGGGCCGGGTCGTTGTGGATGGTGTGCGACCGGGCGTACGGCAGATCGGCCAGGTCGTCGACCAGGCGTGGTCCGACCGCGCGCAGCGGGGCCACCAGGCGCTCGCCGTCGGCGGCATCGCCGGTGTACACGATCTTGATGCTCGCGGTGTGTCGCCCGCGCAGCGGCGCCGGCACCTGCTCGATGTCGGGCAGGCCGATGAACGAGATCGACGAGGTGACCTGCTCCGGCACGTTCTCGGTCCAGGCCAGGTAGGCCGCGGTGGCGGCCTCCACCAGATCGGTGTCGAAGACCAGTGAGCCGCCGTAGACCCGGGCCACCGGCATCAGGTCGAACTCGATCGAGGTGACGATGCCGAAGTTGTCCCGGCCGCCGCGCAACGCCCAGAACAGGTCGGCGTCACCGTCGGCGGTGACCCGCCGCAGGGTCGCGTCGGCGGTGACCACCTCGATGGCCCGGACGTGGTCGGCCGCGTAGCCGAACTCGCGGGCCAGCAGGCCCAGTCCGCCGCCGAGCGTGTACGCGACCACGCCCACGTGCGGAGCCGAGCCGTTGAGCGGGGCCAGGCCGTGCGGCGTGCTCTCGGCGACCACCCGCTCCCAGCGGGCACCGGCCTGGGCCCACGCGGTGCGCGCCGCGGGGTCGACCCGGACCTCGGCCATCCGCCGGGTGGAGATCAGCACGCCGCCGGGGGACGCGTCCGCCGGGGCGTGTCCGGTGGCCCGCACCGACACGGACAGGCCGTGCGCGCGGGCGAATGCGACCGCGAGCCGGACGTCCTCGGCGTCCGCCGCGCCCACGATCACGTCCGGGCTCGGTCGAAACGCGGTCTGGAACCCGGACCGCTCGTCGTCGTAACCGGGGTCGCCCGGTGCGTACACGACCCCCTGGACCCGCGCGCCCAGCTCGGCGATCGCGGCGGCCCGGGACGCGTGGTCGTCTTCCGGCTTCCCGGCGGCGTTGTTCGCGGTCATCGGTGTCTCCCATCCTCGGGGACGCCACGTGTGCGTCCCGTGTTCGCTCTCTCGTCTTCCGTGGGACCCACTCTCGCTTGATAACTTGACATCCGCCGTCAAGTTTTCCGGCCGGTTCGCGGGGCCTCGGGTCGCCCGGTGGGCACCTGACGCCCGATTCCTCACATCACCCGATCGCCGGATTGAGCGAGATGTAGCCCGACCGACCGGGACGACGCACCGGGCGGAAATCTGGCATTCCTAGCGTGACGGAACGTCAGCAAGCACGCCCTCCCGGACAGGCAGGTCCCCGTGACGACAACCGTCAGCGCACCGACCCAGGCCACGCGCCCCCTCGACGACTGGCAGCCCGAGGACGAGATCTTCTGGGAGCAGGCGGGCGCCAGGATCGCCCGACGCAATCTGATCTTCTCGGTGCTCTCCGAGCACATCGGCTTCTCGGTGTGGAGCCTGTGGTCGGTCATCGTGCTCTTCCTCGGCCCGGCGTACGGGTTCGACCCGGCGCAGAAGTTCACCCTGACCGCCGTGCCGACCCTGGTCGGCGCCGCGATGCGGATCCCCTACACCTTCGCCGTGGCCCGCTTCGGCGGTCGGAACTGGACCGTGGTCAGCGCGCTGCTGCTCCTGCTGCCCACGGCGCTGATCGCGATCGTGCTGGAGCCGGGCGTCTCCTACAACACGCTGCTGCTCGTCGCGGCGGTCGCCGGAGTCGGCGGCGGCAACTTCGCCTCGTCGATGGCCAACATCAACGCCTTCTACCCGCAGCGGCTCAAGGGCTGGGCGCTGGGCATCAACGCGGGCGGCGGCAACCTGGGCGTACCGGCCGTGCAACTGGTCGGCCTCGCGGTGCTCGCGACCGCCGGCGCCGCGCATCCTCGGCTGCTGATCGCGGTGTACATCCCGCTGATCGTGATCGCCGCGCTGCTGTCCGCGCGGTACATGGACAACCTCCCCGGGTTGCGCAACGACAAGGGCGCGATGCGCGAGGTCGCCCGGGAGCCGCACACGTGGGTGATGTCGCTGCTGTACATCGGCACGTTCGGGTCGTTCATCGGCTTCGGGTTCGCCTTCGGTCAGGTGCTCCAGGTGCAGTTCCACGCGGAGTTCGCCACGCCCGTCAAGGCCGCCTACCTGACCTTCCTGGGGCCGCTGCTCGGCTCGCTGGTACGTCCGATCGGCGGCCTGCTCGCGGACCGCTGGGGCGGCGCGCGGGTCACCTTCTGGAACTTCGTCGCGATGGCCGGCGCCGCGCTCGTGGTCTACCTGGCGTCGCGGCAGGAGTCGCTCGGCCTGTTCCTGACCGGCTTCGTGCTGCTGTTCGTGTTCAGCGGCGTGGGCAACGGCTCGGCGTACAAGATGATCCCGGCGATCTTCGCGGCCAAACTCGGCCCGGGCCCGGCCGCGCGGCGCAAGTCCGGCGCGCTGATGGGCATCGCGGGCGCGATCGGCGCGCTGGGCGGAGTCCTGGTCAACATCGCGTTCCGCGAGTCCTTCCTGAACTCGGGCCGCGGCGACGCCGCCTACCTCGCCTTCCTCGCATTCTACGGCCTGTGCCTGGTGGTCACCTGGGCGGTCTACCTGCGGCCTTCGGCACGGCACCTGACCGGGGTGTAACGCCCCCGCCCCAGCCCCCGACCCCTCCCACACTCGCCCCCAAGCCCCGCTCGGCCCCCGGCACCAGCCCTGTGCCGAGCGGGGCTCCCCCGACCCACGTCCTTGCCCACCCCGACTCATCGGCAGCCCCACCCGGACCACCCTCGGCGCGTCAGCGCCCCCGACCCCAGCCCACCCCAGTGATCGACGCGCGAAGCGCGGAGAGCGGCGGAGCCGCAGAACTTGGGCTTCGTGACCCGGAGCGAAGCGGAGGGACACGAAGCCCCGAGCGAGGCACCGCTTTTTCTTGGAGGAGCGAAGCGGAGGAAAGAAAAAGCGGCGCCTCGCGAGCCGGCGACGAAGTCGCCCAACAAAAGCGGAGCCGGCGACGAAGTCGCCCAACAGACTTACTCCATGAAACTCCGTATCGGCGTAGGCATGAGCCCGCGCAACCCCGCCGACCCCGCGACGTTCGGCGAACTCGTCCGGCACATGGAGGACATCGGCGTCGACTCGCTCTGGCTGCCCGATCTGATCGGCGGCGACCTGCCCGACCCCCTCGTCGGCATCGGCTACGCGGCCGGTCGTACCGAGCGGCTCAAGCTCGGCAGCGGCGTCACCGTGCTGCCCGGCCGCAACCCGGTCGCCGTGGCCAAGGAGCTCGCCACCCTGGCCGCGCTCGCGCCGGGCCGCATCCTGCCGGTGTTCGGCGTGCAACACGCCACCGCGCGCGAACGGCCGCTGTTCCCGATTCCGGGCCCGCGCGGCGAGGTGATGGACGAGGCGCTCACCGTGGTCCGCCTCCTGCTCGAAAACGACGACGTCTCCTTCGAGGGCAAGTACCACAGTTACGAACACGCCACCGTGCGCCCGCGACCCACCCGGCCACTGGACCTGTGGCTCGGCGGCAGCGGCCCGAAGTCGCTGCGCCGGGTGGGTCGGCTCGCCGACGGCTGGCTGGGCGCCGCGCTCACCCCCGACGAGGCAGGCGCGGCCCGGCGCGCGATCGAGGCCGCCGCGGCCGAGGCCGGGCGTACCGTCGACGACGACCACTACGGGATGAGCCTGGTGGTCGCGTTCGACGGGGCTCCGGGCCGCGAGTTCGGGGCCTTGCGGCGGCAACGACCGGACGTGGACCCCGCCGAGCTGGTGCCCACCGGTTGGGCCGCCGCGCGCGAGCTGATCCGGCAGTACGCCGATGTCGGGGTGAGCAAGTTCGTGGTGCGGCCGGCCGGTCCACCGCTCTCGTGGACCGCGTTCCTGAACGAGTTCGCCACCGAGCTGTTGCCGCTGGAGACGTGAACGATCTTGCCGTACCCGCGAACTGACGCTCCGTAAGCAAAATATTGCGCACACTCGGGCCTGCCGGAATCGTACGGCCGGCCGAGCGGTCGGGAACCCCGGACCGCCGACCGGCCGCCCTTGCTCCTCGCGCCCACCTGCACCGCAGCGTCGGTCGACACGTGAACAGTCCCCGTATGCCCGGGAGTCGGTCCTGCCCTCCGATTGGCCGGATTCCGTACCTCGACACCGATCGAATCCGGCCGGCCGTCGCGCGGCGGCCGCCGCGACGGAGGGTTGCGCCCGGTCTGACAGTCAGTCAGGATCGCCCCCGTTCCCCTCCGGACGGCGCGCGCCACCGAGCGCTGCCGCCGGCAACGAAGGATGGAAATACACGTGTCGACTTCCCCCGCGACTCCGCTCTGGCTTCAGGGACGGGACGCCGTCGTTGCCGCCGCGGCACCCGGCGACTGGCGCGAAGAGGCCCCCGACTACCACCTCTCGCACACTGTGATGCCGGGCCAGCGCAGCACACGGCACGCCCCCGACTCGCTGGAGGCGATCGTCGAGAGCATCGTGCAGGTCTTCGAAATGGAGGTCTCGCACAAGAAGGACCCCAAGACCTGGGTCTCCATGGTTACCGAGCGATTCCGCACGAACGTCAACGGCGGCCCGTGGGCGAGCGCGCAGGACATCGTGGACCGAGGCAGCTACAACATCCTGATCGGCGACAGCATCTTCTACTCGCCGGGCGGGGAGAGCTTCGAGTCCTCGCACCACATCTTCCACACCGCGTTCCCCGAGGGCTTCTACTGGGAGGTCCTCGAAGTCCTGTCCCCGCCGCCCGTGGTTGCCTTCAAATGGCGGCACTGGGGCAGCTACACCGGCGAGTACAAGGGCTTCCGGCCGAACGGCGAGACCATCGAGATGTTCGGCATGAGCGTGGCCAAGGTCAGCGACGACCTCAAACTCGTCGAGGTCGAGCACTACTACGACCCCAACAGCTTCCTCGCCCAACTCACCGGCGGCTGCCCGGTCGCCCACGGAAGCTGACCCCACCCGACCCGCCGGACACCGAAGCCGAAGCACACCCCACCAGCGCCCGGGTGCCGAGCCCCTCCCCAACCCCCACCCGGCACCCGAGCCTGGGCTCTCGCCCCCTCGGCCCGACGCGTCGCGAATTCGCGCCCGGGTTCGAGCGTGTGGTCGATCGTCGGTGGGCTCGTCTGGCGGGTTACAGGCGGGGGGTGCGCATGCGGGTGAGGCGGCCGCCCTCGGTGGGGGTGGTGTCGCCGGTGTCGACCGTCAGGGAGCGGTAGGTGCCGGGGACGGTGGCCACCCAGAAGCGTTCGGCGAAGATCGTTGCCGGGGCCGGGAGTGTGAACCGGCCACGCCGGAACTCGACTCGCGGCGGTACGCCGTCGTTCGGCAGCACACCCCACGCGAGTGCCCACGACGGCTCGCCGCGCCCGGAACGCAGCGCGCCGCGCAGCAGCGTGCGACCCAGTGTGGTCCCGGCCACGGCCACGTCGATCAGCCGGTACCCCGTGTAGACCTCGAGCGCCGGTCGCCCGCGCGACCCCTTGCCCACGCGCATCGTGCAGTCGCTCAACCGCAGGTAGAGCTCGGTACTCGACTGCTGTAGGACATCGCTCATGGCGCGCTCCCCCGTTCGAAGCGCCCGATGGGACAGTCCCTCGGGCCCCACCAGGATTCGCTGTGGGGGCGGTCCCGCGCATCCACTGAACGAACCGTTTCCGCCGCCTCGCGTACTCCCTCTGTAGGACGGAGAAACCTTTCCCGCCTCACCCGAGCGAGCGAGTGACCGGCCCGCGCACCGTTCGCGCGAGCATGCGGGTCGTGTCCGAAACGGTCGGGCGGACTCCGTGGGCGCGCCGCCCGCGCCGCCGGTACAGAGCCTTCAGGCCGTACCCGGAACGGCCAGCCCGGTCTCGTACGCGCAGATCACCGCGTGCACCCGATCCCGCAGCCCGAGCTTGCCCAGGATGCTGCTGACGTGCGTCTTCACCGTGTGTTCGCTGACCACGAGCGCCTCGGCGATCTCCGCGTTGGACATGCCCAGGGCCAGGCAGCGCATCGTTTCCCGCTCGCGCGTCGTCAACACCGCGAGCCGCTCGGAGGGTTCGGCCGGGGCCTCCGTACGGGGCAGTCGGCGGGTGTAGTCGGCGATCAGCCGCCGGGTCACCGACGGCGCGAGCAACGCCTCGCCGCTCGCCACCATCCGCACCGCGTGGACGAGGTCGTCCCGCCGCACGTCCTTGAGCAGGAAGCCGGCCGCGCCCGCGTACAGCGCGTCGTAGACGTACTCGTCCACGTCGAACGTGGTGAGCATGACGATCCGACACGCCGGTGCCTCGGCGGAGACCGTGCGGGCCGCCTCTATGCCGTCCATCCTGGGCATCCGGATGTCCAGAAGCAGTACGTCCGGGCGGTGCGCGCGAACCGCCTCGATCGCCTCCACGCCGTCGCCCGCCTCGGCCACCACGCTGATGTCCGACTGCGCGTCGAGGATCATCGCGAAGCCGCTGCGCACCAGGCCCTGATCGTCGGCCACCACCACGCGGATCGACATCACGGAGCCCGTACCGCGTCGAGCGGGATCCGCAGCGCGACCTCGAAGCCCGGTCCGGTCACCCGCGGCCCGACCGTCACACTGCCACCGCACGCGCTCGCCCGTTCGCGGATGCCGACCAACCCGTGTCCGCCGCCCGGGCGCGGCCGCCCGCCCCGGCCGTCGTCGGTGATGGTGATCCTCATCGTGTCCTCGCCCCATTCGAGCCGCACCGTCACCGTGGTGGCCTGTGCGTGTCTGACCGTGTTGGTCAGTGCCTCCTGGACGACACGGTACGCGGCGATCTCCGCATCCGAACGCAGCGGTCGGCGCTCGCCGATGCTCTCGTACACCACCCGCAGGTCGGTCCGGCCGACCTCGGCGACCAGGTCGGCGATGTTGGCGACGGTGGGCTGCGGGGCCCGGGCACCGGCCTCGGCGTCCTCCTTGAGCGTGCCCAGGATTCGGCGGAGCTGCACCATCGCGTCGCGCCCCGCGTCGGCGATCGCGTCGAACGCGGCCTCCGCGCGAGCCGGATCGCTGCGCACCACCACCGGGCCGGCCTCGGCCTGCACGGTCATCAGGCTCACCGCGTGCGCCAGGATGTCGTGCATGTCCCGGGCTATCCGGGCCCGTTCCCGCGCGGCGGCGCGGGCCACCTCGGCGTCGGCGCGGCGGATCTCCAGGTCGCGCTCGTGCTCCAACCGCCGGGTGCGCTCCTCGATCCCGGCGATGTACGCGGTGCGGTGCCGGGTGGCCAGGCCGAAGGCGGCGGCCGCGGTCAGCGCCAAGACGTCGAAGGTGGCCTGTTGCGAGGGCTGATGCTTGGCGTACTCGACGGTCAGCGTGATCGGCAGGATCATCGCCGCGACCGTGATCCGCTCCCAGCGCCGGCCGAGCGCGAAGACCGTGTAGATCGCGATCGTCATGCCGAACTGGAACGCCTGCCCGGGGCGATGGTGCAACGAGGCCGGGACCGCGAACATCGCGACCACGCACGCCACCACGAACGGCCGCCGGCGCCGCCAGATCAGCGGGATCGCCGTACCGGACAGCAGGAAGAACCCGATCCGATACGGCGAGCGCCAGGCGACCAGGAACGGCAGCGACACCATGAACTGCACCATCAGCGCGATCAGGATGTCCACGAGTCGCGGATCGGTCCGCCGCAGGATGTCCAGCGTGTGTTTGGCCCGGTCACGGACGTGCCGGTCGGCGCCGCGCTCGGCGGGATGGTCGGACATGCGGCCTACTCCAGGGTGGTGTGTACCGACAGTGTCGCGGGTGATCGTCCATCGCCGCCTCGCTCGCGCGAGGGATACGCGCGGAAGGCGCGAGCGTCTCGCGACAGGCCCGCCGAGTGTTCCCGCGAGGCCCGCCGAGTGTTCCCACGAGGCCCGCCGAGTGTGCGTGCGAGGTCCGCGAGCGTTTCCTCCGGACCCCGCCCGGCCCGTTCGGCCGATGCCCACCCAAGTGCGCCGCGCCCCCGGTGAATCGGGCGAATCGCTCCGCCGGCGGCGAACGCGCACCCCGTTGGCAATTCCGGTGGCGTCGCGTCTGGTACGACTGGTGCCATGGCTACCGGCAACCGCTTCGTCCCCGACCCCGACCGTCCGACGCCGGCAGCGCGTCGCGGCCTGCCGGCCATCGCCGTCTCGGGCCGGACAGGGGCGGAGCCGTGCGGCCGCTGAGGCGCGGCCAGGTGTGGACGATCCCCACCGTCGGCCGCGACCGCACCTTCATGATCGTGCAGAACGACCACGTCGCCGCACTGCACCCGGGCGCCGCCCTGTGCGCGCTGGTGGACACCATCGGCGACCGGCAGGAGTCGCTGGTCACGGTCCGGATCACCACGCCGGTCAACGGCGTCGTGCTCGCTCCCGACCTGTACACGTCCCGGCATCGCCGGTTCGAACAGGGCACCTATCTCGGCGATGTCGCGCCGGACGAGATGGAGCGGGTCGACGTCGCGCTGCGCGCCGTCCTGGGTCTGTGAGGCAGTCGGTGACGTCGTCGGCGCATCCGACGGCCGGCACCACCCGGGACGGCGCGCGGCCGGGCCGCGCTATCTGGGCAGCGTGATCCGAAACGTGGTGCGCCCGGGTTCGGAGTCGACCGTGACCGTGCCGTCGTGCCGCTGGACGATGATCCGGTAGGAGATGTCCAGGCCCAGGCCGGTGCCCTCGCCGAGTGCCTTCGTGGTGAAGAACGGCTCGAAGATCCGGTCCTGGATGTCGGGCGCGATGCCCGACCCGCTGTCCTCGATCTCGATCACCACCGACGCCGCGTCCGCGTGGGCCCGCAGGGTCAGCGTGCCCTTGCCGCCCATCGCGTCCGCGGCGTTGTCGATCAGGTTGGTCCACACCTGGTTGAGCTCGGCCGGGTACGCCTGGATCTTCGGCAGGTCCGCGGCGTACTCGCGCTCGACCCGGATGTCGCGCAGCGGGCCGGCCAACATCGCCACCGTGCTGTCCAGGCCCTTGCGCAGGTCGGTCTCCTGGTACGGGGCCCGGTCCATCTGGGTGTACTGCCCAGCGGCGGCCAGCAGTTCGGTGATCCGGCCCAGCGCGTCGGCGACCTCGTCGAGCAGCGCCTCGCCCTCCAGGTTGGCGGCGAGCCAGGTCAACCCCGGGCGCGCCGCCGGGCCGAGCGCGGCACCCGCGTCCCGCGCCCAGTCCTCGTACAGGCCCACGTTCACGAACGACGGCGCCGTCTCGTACGCGTCCGCGATGTCCAAGTCCTCGAAGACCTCGGCCACTTCGTCGGTCCGATCGGAGAACTCCAGCGGGCGCAGCCGAGGCGCCTCGCCGGCCCGGTGCGCCAGTACCTCCTCCTGTAGGCGCTCCAGCGCCGCCAGCGCCTCGGCGCTCGCGCCCGTGCGGGCCAACTCGGCCCGAGCCGAGCGCAGTTCGCCCAGTCGGGTGCGCAGGTTCGCGGCTGCCCGCTCGGCCGCCGCGGCCGGGTTGCCCAACTCGTGGGTGAGCCCGGCGGTGAGCGTGCCCAGGGCCACCATGCGCTCGCGCTGCCCGACCGCCGAGCCATTGCGGCGCGCGCCCAGGAACATGCCCGCGACCAGGTGCGCGGCCATCGGGAACCACTCGGTGAAGGCCTGCGCCAACTCGGCCGCGGGCAGCACGAAGAAGGTCGAGTCGACGTGCGTGCGCGCGGTGTTGCCGTACGCGTGCACGGCCGGTGTCGCGTCGTCGTCGCCGTCCAGCGCGAGCGCGGCGCCGACGTAGGCGCCGCGCATCGACGAGCGGTGCACCTCCAACTCGCCGCCGCGCACCATCCGGTTCATGGTGACCTCGCCGGAGAGCAGCACGAAGAAGCACTCGCCCGGGTCGCCCTCGTGGTACAGCGTGGTGTTCGCCGGGAACGCCTTGACCTTGCCGTGCGCGCACAGCCAGTCCAAGTGCTCGTCGGCGAGCTTCTCGAACAGGAAGAGCGTGCGCAGTTCCTCGGGCGGCAACACGTCGCACACACTCATCGCGAGCCCTCCGTCGCCGGGATCCGGGTGTTCAGGGTGTCCAGGTAGCGGTGCACCAGCATCACCGTCATCGCGCCCTCGCCGACCGCCGAGGCGACCCGCTTGACCGAGGCCGCGCGCGAGTCGCCGGCGGCGAACACGCCCGGCACGGCGGTCTCCTGGACGAACGGCGGTCGATTCCAGCCGTCGAGCTCGCCGTCGCAGTCGTCGAGGAGTTCGCCGCCGGTGAGGATGTAGCCGTCCCGGTCGCGGCGCACGCCGCTGCCGTCCAGCCACGCGGTGCGCGGGCTGGCGCCGATGAACACGAACAACCACGACGCGGGCACCGTCTCCTCCTTGCCGGAGTCACGGTCACGCAGGGTGAGTTCGCGCAGCCGGCCGGTGCCGTGCGCGTGGGTGATCTCGGTGCGCACGCGCACCTCGACGTTGGGGATCTGCGCCAACTGCTCGATCAGGTAGTGCGACATGGACGCCTCCAGGCCCGCGCCGCGCACCAATATGATCACTCGGCGGGCATAGCGGGCGAAGAACACCGCGGCCTGACCCGCCGAGTTGGCCGCGCCGACGATGTACACGTCCTGGTCGCGGGTATCCGGGCCGGTGGTCAGCGCGGCGCCGTAGTACACGCCGCGGTCGGTGAGCTCGGCCAATCCGGGCGCCTCCAGGGTGCGGTAGGACACACCGGTGGCAAGCACGATCGCGTGGCCCCTGGCGACCACGTCGCCGTCGCACGAGATGGTGCGCACCTCGCCGTCCACACCCAGTTCGGTCACATCGCGCGTACTGACTATCTCGGCGCCGAACTTGAGCGCCTGACGACGTGCCCGGCCGATGAACTGCGATCCGGAGATGCCGTCCGGGAAGCCGAGATAGTTCTCGATCCGCGAACTCTGGCCGGCCTGCCCGCCGGTGGCCTGGCGCTCCACCAGCAGCGTGCGCAGTCCCTCGCTGGCCGCGTATACCGCGGCGCCCAGGCCGGCCGGGCCGCCGCCGACGATCACCACGTCGTACAGGTCGCCGGAGGCGGTCACGGACAGGCCGACGTACTCGGCCAGTTCGCCCTTGGACGGGCCGCGCAGCACGGTCGAGTCCGGCGCGATCACCACCGGCACGTCGGCCTCGGTGGTACCGGTCTCGCGCATCAACCGCCGCGCCTCGGCCTGGGTCACGTCGTACCAGCGGTAGGGCACGCCGTTGTTGGCGAGGAAGTCGCGCAGTTCGAAGGACGGCGCGGAGAAGCGTGCGCCGATCACCGTGGCCCAGCTCTCGTCCGGCACCGGCGCGGTCTCCCACGCGGTGATCAGCGAGTCCAGGACCGGGTACAGGCGTTCCTCCGGTGGATCCCACGGCTTGAGCAGGTAGTGGTCGATGTCCACGTCGTTGATCGCCCGGATCGCCGCGCCGGTGTCCGCGTAGGCGGTCAGCAGCACCCGTTTCGCGCGTGGGTAAAGGTGTGCGGCCTGTTCCAGGAACGCCACGCCGTCCATCTGCGGCATGCGCTGGTCGGCGATCAGCACCGCGACCTGCTCGCCCCGCTCGTGCAGTTCGGCCAGCGCCTCCAGGGCCTGTGCGCCGGATTCGGCGCGCACGACGCGGTGTCGGTCGCCGTACTGTCGCCGCAGGTCACGGGCCACGGCGCGGGACACGGCCGGATCGTCGTCGACGGTGAGCAGGACGGGCTTGTCCACGGATTTCCTCACGGGCATGGGCGGAAGACGGAAGGGAGCCACTGCCCGGAACCGGCCTCGACCATGCCCCGGACAGCGCGCCCGCCACGTTATCCTCTCGCCGAAACCCGCAGGTGGAGAGTGTCCGCGCGGGTCCGCCGCGACCGGGTGGGCCCGGCGCCGGGCGATGCGGTGCGCGAAGGCGGCGGTCCCGCGGGTGTCGCCCCGCGGCTCAGTCGACCATGCCCGCCTCGTAGGCCACGATCGCGGCCTGAACCCGGTTGCGCACCCCCAGGCGGGCCAGGATCGCGCTCACGTGCGTCTTGACCGTGCCCTCGACCAGGTGCAGTCGACGGCCGATCTCCGCGTTGGCCAAGCCGGCGCCGACCAGCGCCAGGACCTCCCGCTCGCGCGCGGTCAGCAGCGCCACACGCGCCCCGGCGTCCACCTCGCGTGCGGGCCGGCCCGGGACGATCCCGCTGATCACCCGCTTGGCCACCTTCGGGGACAGGTACGCGCCGCCCTCGGCCGCCGCCCGCACCCCCGCGATCAGTTCGCGGGGATCGCCGGACTTGAGCAGGAAACCGGTGGCGCCGCTGTCCAGCGCGGTCGCGATGTACTCGTCCTCACCGAACGTGGTCAGGATCACCACGGCCGTGCCCGGTACCGCGCGGCGCAGTTCGGCGGTCGCGGCCAGGCCGTCCAGGTTCGGCATCCGGATGTCCATCAGCACCACGTCCGGGCGCCATCGCCGGGCCTGCTCGATCGCCTCGCGGCCGTCGGCGGCCTCGGCCACCACCTCGATCCCGGGGTCGGCGGTCAGCACCATCCGCACGCCGGTGCGGATCAGCCGCTCGTCCTCGGCGATCAGGACCCGGATGCTGGTAGTGGACTGCTCGGTGGTGCTCAACGCGGTGGCTCCTCGGGTGGGTGCGTGGACGGGGTGCGGTGGGGTGCGTGGGATGGGATGGATCGGGCCGGCCCGGTCGTCAGCGTGTGTCGTCCCGGTCGCGTCGCTGTTCGAGCGGCACGTCGTCCTTGGCGACCAGCACACCGCGGACGAAGCACAGGCGGAACAGCCGGCTCGGCAGGAAGTCGCCATTCGTGTAGTACTCGCACGCGGCGCCGGTCGGGATCGGCGGTTCCCGCTCCGGGCGTTGGTCGCTCGGGTCGTCCGGCAACATCGAGGCCAGTTCGGCGCGGGTCTGGCCGATCCGCATCCGGTCGAAGTCGCCCGGCGCCACCGCCTCGCCCTGGGTGGTCAGCGCGTACGCCGATCCGGCGAGCAGCACGCCCGCGCCGGTCCACACCAGCGCCTTGACGAACCGGCGGCGGATGCGCCGACCCTGTTCCACGTGGCCGGCGGTGTCCGGACGGGCCGGCGCGGCGTGGTGCGGGAGGTGGGCCAGCACCCGGAACCCGTCCGCGTCCGGCTCCGCGGTCAACGTGCCGCCCAGGAGTCGGGCCCGCTCGCGCATCCCGACCAGGCCGTGGCCGCTGCCGACCGGCGCGGACTCGGCCGGACGCGGGGCGGGCCCGTTGGCGACCTCTACGGTGGTGCGCTCGCGGCCGTGGGTGACCGTGATCCGCACGACCGCGCCCGGCGCGTGCTTGGCCGCGTTGGTCAGCGACTCGCGCACGATCCGGTGCAGCGCGAGATCGACCATCGGCGGCAGCGCGGCCGGCTCGGCGGTCGGCTCGACCGTGTGGCGGATCACCATGCCCGAGGCGCGGCAGCGCGCGACGAGGGTGTCCAGGTCCTCGTGCACCGGGTCCACCGGCGCCGGTTCGTCGCTCTCCCGCAACACGCCGATGATCTCGTGCAGCCGCTCGGTCGCCGCGCCCGCGCCCGCCCGCAGTTCGCCGGCCCGCTCGCGCTGCGCGTCGGTGAGCGTCGCGTCGAGTTCGAAGGCTGCGGCGCGCAGGGCGATCAGGCTCAGGTCGTGGCCGAGCGAGTCGTGCATGTCCTGGGCGATCCGGGCCCGTTCGCGCAGCCGGGTGCGCTCCTCGACCAGGTCCCGCTCGCGTTGCAGCCGTGTGGCCTGTTCCCAGCCGCGTCGATGCAGCGCGAGCCACTGATAGCGGTAGCGCCCGATCAGCCAGGGCATCGCCGCCAGGCCCAGCAGTTCGGCGGGCAGCACCGAGAGTTCGGCCGTGTTCGGCGACTCGAGCCAGGCCCCGAGCGCGGCCGGCACCAGCACCGAGACCAGCCGCCACGGCAGGCCCGGTCCGTCCGCGGAGCGCCGCCCGGCCAGGAACGCGGCGAGGGCCACGGCGGCGTAGCAACGGGCGTCCTGCTGAGCAAGGAACACGGTCAGCGCGAGCGCGGCGGGCGGATACGTCCGGCCCAGCACGGCGCCGCCGACCAGGCAGATCGCGAGCGTCGCGGCGTGCGTGGCGGACAGCGGCAGTGGTGCGTTGACGGTCAGCATGCCGATGCCGAGCAGGGTCCACAGGGCCAGGTCGGCGGCCCAGGCGGCGGGGGTGGTGCGCATGGTTGCGACGGTATCGACCCGCAGGGTCGCGACACCTCCGTCGAAAGTCGTGTGCCATGTCTGCCGGCGCACGCCGAACATGCCTAACGTGGCGCTATGTCCGAGAAACGACGCCGCCCGCACCGCGAGACCGTCCAGGCCCTCGTCGGCGTGGCCGTGATCGTGATCGGCTTGGTGGCGACCCTCGTCCTGCACTTCACCCACGACTCGGACGGGCCGCGGCCGACCCCGGTCCCGGTGCCGATCAGTCCCACGGCGCCCGCGGTGCCGGGGTCGAGCGAGGTGCCCGGCGAGCCGGCGGTGCCGGGGGAGTCGTGTTGCACGCCGCCGCCGGGGCCGGTGGCTCTGGACGACGGCGCGCCCTGAGCTTGTTGTTTTACCTCGCTGAGGTCGCGGCCTGCTGAAATGCGGTGTTCCCGGGACAGCAGGGCGGCCGTCCCTCACGCTGCGAGATGTCGAG